>DIEU01000060.1 GCA_002418775.1 Firmicutes bacterium UBA5766 | reverse complement strand
AACATTGAGGTCATGAATATCGGCGACATAAGCAAAGACGGGATCAGAAGGGTACAGTATAGGCTTGACTATGAAGTATTTGTAGAAGAAGTACCGGTTGCGGCAAGTGTTAAAGAAGGGAAAAAAGGGGTAGAAATGGCTGACAAAGACAACCCCTATCATATTGCTGCTCCTTTTAATGCTGATCTCTGGATTGTTTATAAAAAAGCAGGAGACAGCGTTCAGGCAGGTGAAAAGGTACTGAGTCTTACCTTAATGAAAATTGAATATGGGATAGCTTCTCCCGTAGATGGGATGGTAAAACGGGTGCTGGTATTTGCTGATTATAAATCCGATAAGAAAATGGTACCGGTACTTCAGGGACAGCTTCTTATGGAGCTTGCCCCACCGCGTGAGTGTTGTCCAAGATGTAAAGCAGAGTTAAATAAAGAAGACAAATTTTGTTCAAAATGCGGTCATGAAATAAACAGGTAGCTAAAAAAATCCTTTAAATAATTGTAATTAAGGGGACGAATTAAGGGCGAATTAAGGGGACACCATACTAAATTATCCTTTCGAGAATTTAGTATGGTGTCCCCTTAATTTATAGGCAAGTTTTTCACTGATCCTTTTGTCCACGTAAGCAAGTGTGCTTGCGGCGGTCCTGCGTAAAGCTTGAACATCGTTGTAGCGTATGCTCAAAGCACGAGCGATATCAGCAGTCTTGAGCCCCTTATCGGATAATTCAAGCATTTTTATGGTGTCTCTGTATTTTTTCTCCATTTCGATGCGATATACTTTAGATTCATGCGTCATCTCTGTGATGCTTTTGACGCAAACCGCCTGTCGCCCCTTCCGTTAGGGAGTTGGTTTTTGCTAAAGGCTATTGCGTCCAAAACACCGTTATTTCGCTGTTTACAACCGGCTCGCCATTTTGATTAACGGTTGTCATCTCAAAAAACACATACTTGCGTTCCATTTTGACGAACTTGTTTTTCACGGTCACACTGGTTACAAGTTGGTCACCGGGAAACACCGGCTTGATAAACTCAAATTTCTGCCTTGTATGGACGGCTGCGCCAGGAGGGATTTTGCCCTCCGATTGAAAAGCGGAAATTATATATATGGCTGCGCTTGTCGGCGGCGCTATAATACTGCCGTAAAAAGAGTTTTTACCGTTTTCTTCGTCGCAGTAAAGCGGGTTTGAGTCAGAAACTGCTTCAGCATATTTAAAGATTGTATCTTTAGTCATCGTGAACTCGTGAGGCTTAAATTTTTGCCCGATTTCAAGCTCTTCAAAACTGATCATTTTTTCATTCTCCAAAACTGATCCCTCCCGGCCAAAATAAAGAAATTACAGTTCCGCCAAAGCTGTTGCAGTTCCTGTAATGACACTGGTATTGTCCTGATTTGTACAGGCGACTTTGCATATTACGATACCCCTGCCGCCCGAGGATTTCTTCGTTTTAATCCTGCCCGACGCCGTGATTGTGTCACCGGGCCGTACGGGCGCATGAAAGCTTATTTCCATAACGCTTCCCGAATACCACCCGTCTTTAAAAAAGTTGGCCATCATTTCTGAAATATAAGCAATAGTAAGCAGTCCGTGGGCAATTGTACCTTTAAACACTGTTTGGCCTGCAAACTCCGGATCAACATGCTGCGGATTCATATCGCCGGAGGCCTGGGCATACTTGTTGATGATTTCCTGCGTGATCTGTTTTTTAACTTCAGGAAGCTCCATCCCCAATTCAATTTCGGCAAACTTTATTAAATTTGGACGCCTCGAATTCATAAATTTTCCCCATGGTTTTTAATCTTGTTTCTTCTTCGTCAGGGCAAGTTTTTCCTGCCGGGCTTCCTTAAGTCAAATAAAAAATACAAAGATGAGTTTTGACCCGGCAAGAACAAAATCTATGATACGCAGTTGAAAAGCGGTTTTAAACTGCGTGTCATAGACAACAAGGTTGAAAACCGGCGTTATCTTCATTTGAGGAGGGCGGGAATTTCTAGAGTTTGTATAACGATATAAAGCGGTCAGTAAAAAACCTTTTATTCCCCATAACCAGCCGGTTGCCAGGGCGGTGTAATACGCGTTGGGCGTGCCGATCCTGGTTTCCCAACTGACATGTTCCATTTTTGCCCGCCGCATTAAAAAGATAAATAACGCTTTTAATGTTTGCATTTTGCGGGCGGAAAAATTTTTGCTTTTCTTAAAATCAGGCCAGTTTTTACCCAGGGTGAAGGCGCTTTCTTTTTTATATAGAGTGACAGACAGGGCATTGATCTTTATTTCCAGCGCACACTCTTTTCCCCGGCAGGAAAAACGGATCAAAAAAGTAACGGGAACCATCAGGATGATGGAAACTAAAACAAAAAAAGCTGCAATCAACCACCCGGGCCAGGTCATGCCATACCTCCTCCATAAGTAATATTTTCCACCGGCCGGCGCCTGTCTATGCGTTTTAGCAGCGGTTTTTACAACGTTTTTACGGCGAGCTTTTATTATTGCGTTAAAAAGCCTGGTTTGTTATAATTTGTTGTAAAGTTTTTGCATCTAAATATCAGATACTTTGGAGATTTTGTATCTAATTAAGGGAGGTTAGGTTCGAATAATGAAAGAAGTAGTAATTGTCAGCGGAGCAAGAACACCGATCGGTACTTTTGGCGCCACTTTGAAGGACGTGCCTGCGTTTAAACTGGGCGCTCTGGTGATCAGGGAATCGCTGAAGCGGGCGGGATTAAGGCCAAAGTCGGGACCGGAACTGATGAGTTTTGCGCCCGAGGCTTTAAAAGGCATGGAAATGCCCGATCTGGAAAAGAAAGCTTACGATTGGGATGATTCCCTGCCTGAAATCCAGGTTGATGAAGTTATCATGGGTAATGTTCTCCAGGGAGGCCAGGGGCAGAACCCTGCCCGGCAGGCGGCAATTTTCGGCGGCATTCCTAAGGAAACAAACGTTTTCACCGTCAACAAGGTATGCGCTTCAGGGCTGAAGGCCATTGCCCTGGGAGCGCAGGCAATCTTAACCGGCGACGCGGAAGTTGTTATTGCCGGCGGGATGGAAAGCATGAGCTGCGCCCCCTATATTCTTCCCAAAGCCCGCTGGGGCTACCGGATGGATGTTACATCCAGGGGAGAAATGCTTGACATGATGGTTTTAGACGGGGTCTGGGAGATATTCTACGGTTACCACATGGGCAACACTGCGGAAAACATTGCCGCAAAGTACGGCGTCACCCGTTTAGAGCAGGACGAACTGGGCCTTTTGAGTCACCAGCGCGCCCGGAAAGCCATCAAGGAAGGCCTTTTTAAAGAGGAGATAGTCCCTGTGGTTATTCCCCAGAGAAAAGGTGACCCGGTTGTATTCGACACAGATGAAAGGCCTATGGACACCTCCCTGGAGAAAATGTCCAAGATGGCCCCGGCTTTCCGCAAGGACGGCACTGTTACAGCGGGAAACGCTTCAGGTATAAATGACGCCGCCGCCGCTGTGCTGATGATGACGGCGGATAAAGCCAGGGAGTTGGGATTGCAGCCGCTGGCCACTTTCAGGGGCTTTGCGGGAGGCGCTATTGATCCTGCTTATATGGGTCTTGGCCCTGTCCCGGCTGTAAAGAAGCTTTTCAGCAAGACCGGCCTTTCTCTCGCAGACATGGATGTTATCGAACTAAACGAGGCCTTTGCCGCCCAGGCAATCGGCTGCATACGGGAACTTGGCTTAAGCCTTGACAACACCAACCTGCTCGGCAGCGGCATATCCCTGGGGCATCCAATCGGATGTGCGGGAGCAAGGCTGGTTGTTACCCTGATCCACGAAATGAAGCGTAATAATCAGAAGCTTGGCCTGGCGACGATGTGCATCGGCGGCGGCCAGGGAGCGGCGATGATTTTGGAAAGAAAATAACTGGCTGATAATAAACAAAACAAGGCAAGATGGACCTGGGAAAGCTTTGAACGGTTTTCCCAGGTCTTTTTTTAAATACAAGGAGGCTCTTGTGTTTGATGTCGAAATTTAGGTTATTTTAGCATTAAATGAGAAATCTTTTTGTTAGGGGTTTTAAATGATATAATGATGGCGTCATAAGAATATGAAGGGGTGGATACAGCATTGGAGGGGCAGGAAACCCAGGTTTTAGCAAGGTATGCCACTATTGCGGTTGATATAGCAACACGTATCGTACATGGAGAGTACAGGGAAGGCCAGAAGGTGTTCGGGAGGTCTACCCTGGCAGGAAAGTACAGTGTATCACCTGAAACGATCCGCCGGGCTTTGACTCTTCTTCAGGAAACCGGTATTGTCGGCGTTGTTCCCGGAGTTGGGGTTATAGTTCAGTCCCAGAAGGCAGCCGAGGTCTTTTTAACCGAGTACGGCCACCGGAAAGTGCTGCGGGGCATGCAGGAAAAGTTGCACGGCCTGCTTAAGGAAAGAGAAATCATCGACCAGGAAATCGAAAAGCTGATGAATGAACTGCTGGATTATACTTTAAAAATGGCCGGCAACCTGCAGCGCGTTGAAGAAATAAGGGTGTCGCCCAGTTCGGCTCTTGTCGGTAAAACACTGGCCGAGGCGGAATTCAGGACAAAGACCGGAGCAACGGTACTGTCTGTTTACCGCGGCGGGGAAGAAATCCTTTCACCGCAGGCCGATACTGTCATTTACAGCGGGGATGTTTTAATTCTTATTACTCCTCCGGAACAAAAGGAGAAATTATACGAACTTGTGAACAATGCCCCACCGGAAAGTTCAAGTAAATACCTCTAAATTCGTCGAATTATTGACATTCGCTTGAGATTGGTTTTATAATATTTATAAAAAAAGAACACCTTCGGGGACGGGTGGAATTCCCTATCGGCGGTGAGAAGCGTTCAGGCTTTGAGCCCGCTAGCCTCAGTGGCTGACCTGGTGAAAATCCAGGGCCGACAGTAACAGTCTGGATGGGAGAAGGTTTTAAGGCTTTAGCTCCTTATTTTTTAAAGGATGAGTAAAGTTATACTTTTGCCCCGGAGGTTTTTACGGGGCTTTTGTTATTTATGAATGATCAAGACAGGCTTTATATGGGAAGGGCTTTGGAACTTGCCATACTGGGCAGGGGGAAAACAAGCCCTAACCCTATGGTCGGGGCGGTGGTTGTCAAGGACGGCCAGGTGGCCGGGGAAGGTTACCACCAGAAGGCTGGGAGCCCTCACGCCGAGATTATCGCGCTTGACAATGCAGGTGAAAAAGCCAGGGGCGCCACACTTTATGTAAATTTGGAACCCTGCAGTCATTACGGCCGGACCGGCCCTTGCGCAAATGCCGTTGTTGAGGCCGGTATAAGCAGGGTTGTCATTGCAATGGCTGATCCCAACCCGCTGGTCTGCGGCAGGGGGATTTCTTATCTTGAACAGCGCAATGTAGAAGTCAGGACAGGGGTTTTAGAGGATGAAGCGCTTCTTTTAAACGAAGTTTTCATCAAATATATTACTACGGGCAGTCCTTTTGTAGTATTAAAGGCGGCGATGAGCTTAGACGGTAAAATTGCTGCCCGTACGGGGGATTCGCGTTGGGTTACAGGTCCTGAAGCCCGCAGCCGGGTCCATGTTTTGCGCAGTCTGTACGATGTCGTTCTGGTGGGTATTAATACCGTGCTGGCTGATGACCCGCTTCTTACGGTCCGGCTGCCGGGAGAAAAAAGGAAAAATCCGGTACGGATTGTAGTGGATAGCCTGGCCCGCACTCCGGTAAATTCCCTTGTGCTCTCGCAGCTGGCGGAAGCGCCGACGATTATAGCAACAACCGGGCGCGCCGGCGCACAGAAGATTGCCCGGTTGAAAGAAGCGGGAGCGGAAGTACTTGTCGTGCCTGGAGACGGGCCCCGTGTAGATTTAAAATGGTTGATGGCGGAATTGGCCAGGCGGGAGATTACCAGTGTGATGATTGAAGGGGGAGGAGAAATAAACGCTTCAGCTTTGGAAAGCGGCCTGGTGGATAAAATAATCTGGTTTATCGCCCCTAAAATAGTCGGCGGGCGTCTGTCTCCGGGCCCTGTAGGAGGACCGGGAATAACACTGATGGCGGAAGCCCGGCAGATTGAAAACTTAACTGTGACGCAGTTTGGTTATGATATCTGTCTGGAGGGGTACCTGAAATAATTAACATGATTAAGATCGGGGTGCATTGAACTGTTTACTGGTCTGGTAGAGGAACTTGGCCAACTTATCACAATTGTGCGGGGGCCGGCCTCGGCGGGATTAAAAATTAAAGCCGGGCAGGTCTTAAAGCAGGCGCGCAAGGGGGACAGCATAGCTGTCAATGGTGTCTGCCTTACGGTTACAAAGCTTGGAGAAGGTTTCTTTACAGCGGATGTTATGGCTGAAACCCTGGCCAAGTCCAACCTGGGCAAACTGGCCCCCGGAGACATGTTGAATCTTGAGCGGGCGATGCGTTTGGACAGCCGCCTGGGCGGGCATTTGGTCAGCGGTCATATTGACGGAGCCGGTGTCATTTCAGGGAAAAGAGCGGAAGATCTGGCCCTGGTATTTGATATTTCGGCCCCTGTCGAGGTAACGCGTTATTTAATTAAAAAAGGTTCGGTTGCTGTTGACGGCATAAGTCTTACCGTTGTAAATTGTAATGAGCAAAGTTTCAGGGTCTCGATTATACCTCATACTGCCGGGAATACTACACTGGGTTATAAAGGCCCGGGGGATACCGTAAATCTCGAAGCGGATCTGATCGGGAAGTATATAGAAAAATTTTTACTAAACGGCCTAAACGGCCGGCCGGCTGCCGGGGAGAAAAAGGATGGAATATCATTGTCTTTTCTTGGCGAGCAGGGATTCTTATAGAAAAGGCCTGGTAAAAAGTTTTTTGGAAAGGGAAAAAGGCGATGGAATATAAGTTTAATACTATTGAGGAAGCTATTCAGGAAATACAGCAGGGTAAAATGATTGTAGTGGTTGACGGCCAGGACCGGGAAAACGAGGGAGATCTGGTAATGGCCGCTGAAAAGGCCACACCTGAAGCGATTAATTTCATGGTCACATATGGCAGGGGGCTCCTGTGCATGCCGTTAGCGGCCGAGCGGCTGGAAGAACTGGATTTGCCGCCCATGGTGACCAATAACACCGATCCCCACGGCACCGCTTTTACTGTCTCCGTCGATCACAGGGGAACAACTACAGGCATTTCGGCTTTTGAGCGCGCTTTCACAGTTAAGGCGATACTGGACCCGGCGACCACTGCAGATGATTTGAGGCGTCCCGGCCATATCTTTCCTTTAAGAGCCAAGGAAGGCGGCGTTCTCCGCCGGGCCGGCCATACCGAGGCTTCGGTGGATCTGGCCAAACTGGCGGGGTTGTTTCCGGCCGGGGTTATTTGCGAAATAATGAGGGAAGATGGGAAAATGGCCCGCGTGGATGACCTGATGAAATTCTGCAGCCTTCACGGGTTAATGATTATTACCGTGGCTGATCTGATTCAATACAGGAGGCGTACGGAAAAACTTATCAGAAAGGTTGACGAGGCAAAGCTTCCCACCAGGTATGGAGATTTCATCGCTGTAGCCTATGAGAGCACCCTTGACGGAAAGGGGCATCTTGCGCTGGTAAAAGGTGATCTAAGCGCCGTTGAAGCTCCGCTGGTCAGGGTTCACTCGGAGTGCCTAACAGGGGATGTTTTTGGTTCGTTGCGCTGCGACTGTGGTGATCAGGTTATCACAGCGCTGGAAATGATCGAAAAGGAAGGCGCCGGCGTGCTTTTGTACATGCGCCAGGAAGGGCGGGGGATAGGCCTTTTAAATAAAATCAGGGCTTATAAGCTTCAGGACGAGGGAAGGGATACTGTCGAGGCTAATGAAGAACTCGGCTTTCCGCCTGACTTGAGGGATTATGGTATCGGAGCTCAAATTCTGGCGGACCTCGGCCTGAAAAAAATCCGCCTGATGACCAATAATCCCCGAAAAATAATCGGACTTGAGGGATACGGCCTGAAGGTTATCAAAAGAGTTCCCATTGAGATTTCTCCGGGAGCCGACAACCGCTTTTATTTATCCACTAAAAAGAACAAGTTAGGCCATTTGTTGGAAATGGACAGTTGATTTTTTTTGATTAAAAAAGGAGGAGAAAAGTTGAAGGTTTACGAAGGTCATTTAATGGGCCAGGGCTTAAAATTCGGGGTAGTGGTCGGACGTTTCAACGAATTTATTACCAACCGCCTTTTAAGCGGCGCTCTGGATACACTGAAGCGCCATGGGGTTGCTGACGACGATATAGAAGTGGCCTGGGTTCCGGGCGCCTTTGAAATACCTGCGGTAGCCCGCAAAATGATCGATCTTGGGCGTTTAGACGCTGTTGTTTGCCTCGGCGCTGTAATTCGCGGCGCGACCCCGCATTTCGAACATGTGGCAACCCAGGCATCCAGGGGCGTCGCCAAAATCAGCCTGGACAGCGGAGTACCCGTCACATTCGGGATTATCCTTGCTGACAGCATCGAACAGGCTATTGAACGCGCGGGAACCAAAGCGGGGAATAAAGGCGGAAGCGCTGCTGAGACAGCCATCGAAATGGCCAATTTGCTTAAGGGAATTTCCGGCGGAAAGGAAGAATAGTTTGTGGAGCAGTTCCAAACGGTGCGGAGCTTAAAGGAAATTGAAGAACTCGCCATAGCGCCTGACAGGCTTCTTTTTTCCGCCAGCGCTCAAGAGATAAAAGAGGGCTGGACCACAGATATCTACTTTGTAAAGGCCAGGGAAATTTTAAAAGAAACCGGGTTAGATAAAGTTCCGGTAACAGCAGAAGTTTTCGCTCGCCATTCGGGGATATTGGCAGGCGTCCCCGAGGTCAAAAACCTTTTGCAGGATACGGGCGTTGAGTTATGGTCCCTTCAGGAGGGCGAGCCATTCCGGGAAAAAGAGGTTGTTATGCGCATCAGCGGCATCTATGATAACTTCGGAATTTTTGAAACAGCCCTATTGGGCATTTTAGCCAGTTCGAGCGGTTGGGCAACGGCCGCCAGGCAGTGCAAGGACGCCGCCGGCACGAAAAAGGTTGTTTGTTTTGGAGCCCGCCATGTGCATCCTGCAATTGCGCCTGTTATGGAAAGGGCCGCTATTATAGGCGGCGCTGATGGAGCGAGCTGTATTCTGGGGGCGAAACTGGCCGGCCGGGAACCGACCGGAACAATGCCTCATGCCGTAATTCTTATTCTGGGTGATACGGTAAAGGTTGCGGATATCTATCAGCGGATTATGCCCGAGGGGGCGCCGGTGATCATACTGGTCGACACTTTCAAGGATGAAGCCGAGGAGACCTTAAGGGTTGCCGAAGCCTTGAAAGAAAGGTTAAGTGGTGTCAGGCTGGATACGCCCAGTGAAAGAGGAGGGGTTACACCTTCACTGGTCCGTGAAATAAGGGCGCGCCTTGACCTGGGTGGCTTTTCATATGTCCAAATCCTGGTTAGCGGGGGCATAACGCCTGAACGTATAGTTGTCCTTGACAGGGCAGGAGCGGATTCTTTCGGAGTAGGAAGCTACATATCATCCGCCCCGCCCATCGATATGACAATGGATCTGAAGGAAGTTGATGGAAAACCGGTTACCAAGCGGGGGCGCATTCCGGGAATAACCCATTCGCCGCGTTTAAAGAGGTTTTAAGAAACCGCCGATTAGCGCTTTAGATAGCTCTTTTTACTTTTCCGCTTCTTAAACAACGCGTACAAACAAGAATTCTTTTCGGCGCGCCGTCAACAACAGCTTTAACCCGCTGCAGGTTTGCCGCCCAAGTTCTCTTTGTGCGGATATGGGAGTGGCTTACTTTCATGCCGACTTCTATGCCCTTCCCGCAGATTGTGCATTTTCTAGACACTAAATACATCTCCCTTGAAGAATAGACTGTTGCTTATTCTATCAAAAGTTGCAGGGTCATGCAAGTATGTTTTCCAGAACACAGGGTAATCACCCCATAGATCAGAAAATTCAGTGCTTGAAAACGGTCGGCCAGAAAAGAGCGGCGCTCTTAAAAAAGCTGGGGATTGAAACCGTTCACGATCTGCTTTATTATTTCCCGCGGGATTATGAGGACAGAAGCCAGGTAAAGACTGCCTTTGAAACCGCTCACGGCGAAAAGGCTACTCTTATCGGGACGGTAACGGGTGTAAGGGAAACAAAACCGCGGCCGGGCCTTGTCGTTACCAAACTGCTGCTTAAAGACAGCAGTGGTTTTTTTATGGGGGTCTGGTTTAACCAGCCTTTTCTTAAAAAGCAGTTTTCACCCGGGCAAAGAATTGTCCTGACGGGTAAAATAGATCGTTTCACTGGACAGGTTCAGGTATATGCTAGTGATTTTGAAGTAGTCGAAGAAGGGGAGGGACTTTTACAGGGTGGGCGGATCGTGCCCGTTTATCCGCTTACCGAACAGTTCAGCCAGCGCCTGCTGCGCAGGATTATTAAAAAAGGGCTGGCTGAATGGGCGCACAGGTTGAAGGAATTTATACCGCCGCATTTAGTTGAAGCGCATGCGCTGCCTGTTTTGCCGGAAGCCCTGGAGGAAGTTCATTTTCCGGCCAGCATTCAAAAAGCTCAAAAAGCAAAAGAACGTTTCATCTGGGAAGAATTATTTTTATTTCAGGTTGCTCTTGGCTTGCGGCGTTTGAAACTGACCAGGATAAACAAACCCCATCAATACCTCCCCAACCCGGATATTCTGGAGAAATTCACCGGCAAACTCCCTTTTACTTTGACGGCAGGCCAAAATAACGCCTGGCGGGAAATTAACAGTGATTTGGACAAGGCCTGTCCGATGTACCGTTTGCTGCAGGGCGATGTTGGCTCAGGCAAAACTGTTGTCAGCCTGCTGTTTCTTCTGAAAGCGGCCGGCAGCGGCCTGCAGGGCGCGCTGATGGCGCCGACCGAGATACTTGCTGAGCAGCACTACCTCGGCCTGCGGCGCCTCCTGTGTGATTCGGGGATCGAAATAGGATTCATTTCAAGCGGCCTCAGGAAGAAAGAACGTTCAGTGTTTCTGGAAAGGCTGCGCGCCGGCCAAATATCGGTTATAGTAGGTACCCACTCTCTTATCCGGGATGACGTAGAATTCAAGAACCTTGCGGCAGTTGTAATTGATGAACAGCACCGTTTCGGCGTGCGGCAGAGGGCCCTTTTACAGTCCAAGGGGTTATATCCGGATGTACTGGTTATGACAGCTACCCCGATACCGCGCACTTTAGCCCTGACTTTATACGGGGATTTGGAAATCAGCGTGATCCGGGAACTTCCTCCCGGCCGCAAACCGGTCAAAACATACCTGTCAACAGACATGGGATCAGTATACCGATTTGTCCGCAAGCAGGTAGATCTTGGCCGTCAGGCATATATAATTTGCCCTCTGATCGAGGAATCCGAGAGATTTGATGTGCAGGCGGCGGTTGAACTGGAAAAAGAACTGTCCTCGGGAATTTTCTTTCGGGACTGCAGTGTAGCCCTATTGCACGGAAGATTAAAAACCGACGAGAAAGAAAGGGTTATGAGGTCCTTTTACAGCGGCGCAATTGATGTTTTGATCTCAACTACTGTCATCGAAGTAGGCGTGGATGTGCCAAACGCGAGCGTAATGGTGATTTTGGGAGCGGAGCGGTTTGGCCTCGCCCAGCTGCATCAGCTGCGCGGGCGTGTAGGGCGGGGCAGCGAAGAATCGTTTTGCATTCTTGTCTCGGCCTCACTGTCTGAAGATGTGCGGGAGCGTTTGCAAGTCCTTGCCAGGATCACAGACGGTTTTTCTCTTGCCGAAGCAGACCTGTCTTTAAGGGGGCCGGGCGAATTGACGGGATTCCGCCAGTCCGGCATGCCGGAATTTAAAGCCGCCGACATGATCCGTGATCAGAGCCTGCTCTTACAGGTCAGGAGCGAGGCTTTTAAATTACTGGAAAACGATCCGGAACTGACGCACAGCGCGAACATATTGTTAAGGGAGGAATTACAGGCAAGGTCAATGCTTAATTGGGGCGGGGGTTGATTTTTAAGCAATATTTTGTGATACCGTTACAATTCATGATTCGAAATTAAAATTTGACTTTAATAGTTTTTAAATCCTTATTTTCAAGCTATTAACTGGGTAAAATGTTCTAGTTTAAAGCAATTTATTAATGCTCATAATAAACTTAAGCTGAAAATAAGGAGGTGAAAATTAAATGGCACAGGGACAGAAATCAAACAGGATTCTCATTAATCAGGCTTCCAACGCAATGGAGCAGTTCAAGTGGGAAACTGCTGCCGAGCTAGGAATTCAGGTTCCCCAGGGTGGTTACATGGGTGATATTCCTTCCCGTGTTAATGGCGCAATAGGCGGCAATATGGTCAAAAAGATGATCGCTGCTTACGAAACAAGCCTGGCTAGCGGCAACCAGCCTCCGACTCCTCAGGTTACTTCCAGCGGCGCCCGTTAGGACGTTCCTTAAGGGAGTTTTTCCTGATTGAGATCCGAAGATGAGTAAAGGATATACTTTCTTTAAACTGCAGGGTTTAATTGAAAATGGATATTAGCCGGAAGACCAGTTTGTAAAGTTTAACTGGTCTTCTGTGTTTTTTAACAGTATAGATACCCATGCTGCCAATGCAGTGTCTTCAATAAGATGAAAATTCAATCAGCAAAGGGGGGCAATGCCTTAAGTACGATTTTGAGCCTTCATTCAAAGAATGAGTGAACCTTAAGGACAAGCGAGGAACTGTTTGAGGCGCATGCGCCGAGTTTGACTTAAGCCCGAGGGCGAACGGGTTCGTACAAGAATTAGGGGCGTACATAAGCACGTAGGCAGTTGACCTCCCTAAGGTAAGTTAATTTTCAGTATATACGGTTATCAATAATTAATGCATATAGAATGTGTAGTCATCCTGGGTTAATTCCGGCTGTAAAGCCGATGTTATACCGGATGCAATAATTTGTGCCGTGCTGTGGATTAAGGTGTCAATCTCTTTGGGGGTGACCGTAAGATTTCCCCCGAAGGGTTCGAGCACTTTGTTGATTATCTGCTGTGAAAAGTTTGATCCGGTTTGATTGTTTATTTGCGCCTGTTTTAAATACTGTTCTATGGCGTCACTGGCTATGACGGCCGCGTGGACTACTGTGGGCGCCCCGATCGCTATTACGGGCACACCCATTGTTTCCTGGTTAATACCGGATCTCTGGTTGCCTATACCGGATCCGGGCTTTATACCGGTGGTGGCAATTTGGATTGTTGTTGCGATGCGTGTTGCGCTGCGGGCAGCCAGTGAGTCGATGGTGATGATTAATTCCGGGTGGATTTTTTCCACAACTCCCTTGATAATTTCCGCAGTTTCTATGCCCGTAATTCCCAGTACACCGGGAGACATGGCGCTGACTGATCTCATTCCCTGTTTTAATGTTTGGGGAGCATAATTAAAAAGATGGCGTGTAACCAGACTTTGCTCAATTACTTCAGGACCCAGCGCATCAGGAGTTGCCCGCCAGTTTCCCAGCCCGACCAGTAAAATATTGGCGTATTCGGGGAGGTTGATTAATTTTTTGAGATAATGGGCCAGTATTTCGCTTATTTCCTTATGCGCCTGGGGGTTGTTTTCCCTGATTACTGGCGCTTCAATAGTTATATAAACGCCGACCGGTTTTCCCATGATTTTTTCAGCGTAGGGTTCGATAATATCAACTATGGTTACCTGGGCATGTTCATAATTCTCCTGATCGACCTTTACACCCGGAATCTCCTGGCCGGTTTCCCCGCGCACGATTTCCCTTGCTTCCAGGGCAAGGTCTAGGCTGATTCCAAAATTCTGGTATAATTGGTTTAACATAATGAACACCTTCTATGATTGCATAGATATAGCATTCCCGCATAATTTTTGTTTATGTGCGTAAATTCCAGGAAAATACTTAATTAATACAAATTAGTTTTATCATTGTGTTAAGATTATGGTAAAATGTACGGAAGAAGGAAAGCTTGGCATGGTTAGGGTAATTTCCGGCATATACAGGGGCCGCCTGCTTAAAGTGCCCCGTGGTTGGAAAGGGCGTCCAACCGGTGACAGGGTTAAGGAGGCGCTCTTTGATATACTCGGCGCAAGAGTCCAGGAAAGCCGGTTTTTGGATCTTTATGCCGGAACCGGCAATGTTGGTATCGAGGCAGTAAGCCGGGGCGCACGGCGGGTTTGCTTCGTAGATCAAAACAGCAAAGCTGTGCAGGCTATCTATGAGAACCTAGGTTTTTTAAACGGGGACATATCCGCCCAAATTTATGTAATTAAGTTGCATGTTTTAAGAGCCCTTAAGTTGATGGCAAACAGAAAAGAGCTTTATGATATTGTCTTTCTTGATCCGCCGTATGAGCAGGGACTGGAAAAGCCTACAATCGAAATAATCGGCAACAGCGGTTTGCTCTTACCGGATGGCGTTATTATTGTGGAAAGCAGTAAAAGAGAGGTGTTGCCGGCTAGGGTTGATAATTTAATGTTAACACGCCAACACAAGTACGGGGATACGCTGTTGACTTTTTATAGTTTTAAAACCTGAACTGGCTGATCGTCCAAGCCAATAAAAGGGAGGTTTATAAGTGGAGCTGTCAAATATTCTTAACGAACTTGAAGAACTGGTTGAAGAAAGTATGCGGGTTCCCCTGACAAGGAAGGTTTTAATCAATGAAGACCGGCTATTGGATTGCCTTGACCGGATCCGCACTTCTATACCGGAAGAAATGCGTCAGGCGAAATGGTTGATTCAGGAACGCGAAAAAGTGATGAACGATACAAAAAGAGAGGCGTCAAGAATTCTGGACGATGCTAAAAGACAGTTGGACAGGCAGGCCGAGGAAAGTGAAATAACGCGCCAGGCTCAAATAATAGCTGAGGAAATGATCCAGAAAGCGGAACAGGTTGCCTTTGAAATTAAACAGGGGGCACGCGATTACGCTGATGATGTTTTGAGCGGGATTGAAAAAGACCTCGAGAAACTCACGGACCAGGTGAAAAAGGGCAGGGAAGAATTGAACGGTTTAAAACAAACTGATTAACGTTTAAAACAAACTGGTTAACGAAAAGGGTCTTCCGCCGGAAGACCCTTTTTAATAGCCTGATTTTACAGGTTGATATTTGAATATTTCCTCCAGGGTCTGGCAACTTGTTTGTTTTCCAGTATCTCCAGGGCCTGGCAAATAACTTTTCTTGTATCGTGCGGCATAATAACGTCGTCAACATATCCGCGTTCTGCGGGCTGGTAGGGATGCTCGTATGCCTTATTGTATTCTGCAATTCGCTTTGCTGCTGTTTCTGCCGGGTTCGGAGAATTCTTGATTTCTTTGGCAAAAATTACGCTTGCCGCAGTAGCGCCGCCGACGATGTTAATCTTGGCTGTCGGCCAGGCGTAGCACAGGTCTGCCCCGATGCTCTTGTCCAGGATGGCGTAATGAGCGCCGGCATATGATTTTCCGGTGATTACTGCAATAAGGGGTACCGTGGCGTCAGCCCAGGCATAAAGGGTTTTTGCGCCGTGACGCAGGATTCCCTTATGCTCTTCTTCAGAACCAATCCAGAATGCAGGGCAGTCAACAAGGGTTACCACAGGGATATTGAAAAGGTCGCATGTGCGGACGAATCTGGCCAGTTTATCAGAGGAGTCGCAGTTCATAGCGCCTGCCAGGAAGTCGGGATTATTGACAACCATTCCGACTGATCTTCCATCGAAACGTGCGAAACCGACGATTAATTGTGGAGCAAACTCTTTGTGGATTTCAAAGAAGCTTCCCTTATCTACAACCATATCGATAAGCGGATATACATCGTAAGGTGTCATCAGCAACGGGTCAGGCAGGAAGTCATCCAGTTCAGGAATTTCTCTATTGGGGTCGTCGCCAATTTTTACAACCGGGGGCTTTTCCCTGTTGTTTTGGGGCATGTAGGATAGAAGTTTCTTGGCCGCGTCTATGCACTCAAAATCGTCTTCTCCCACGATATGCGTGTTTCCTGCCCTAACGGCATGCGGTTCCCAGCCGGAAAGTTCTTCCAGGGAAATATCCTCTCCTGTTTGTGTTTTTACGAAGGCCGGTCCGGCAATGCCTAAAAAGCCAGTCTTTGCGCTTTGAATCAGAAAATCGTTCATAATCGGGTGGTAGGCCTGGCCGCCAAGGCAGGGGCCTAAAAGAAGAGCTATCTGCGGGATAATTCCGGAAGCGCGGCACTGGGCTGCAAAAGTCCAGCCGTATGCCTCCAGGGTATCCATTCCTTCCTGAAGCCGGGCGCCGCCGGAGTCGTTGATTCCAATGAAGGGCCAGCCTTTATTCTGGGCAAATTCAAGAGCCCAGACGAACTTTTTGCCGTGATACTCACCGAAGGTTCCGGCCAGAGCCGTGAAATCCTCTGAGATAACAACGACGTTACGGCCGTTTATTTTTCCGTATCCAGCCACAACGCCTTCTGCAGGGACGTATACTTTATCCATGCCGAATTCTGATTGGCGATGCTTCATAAAAGCGCCGACTTCCCAGAAACTGTGCGGATCCAAAAGCAGGTCGAGTCTCTCGCGGGCGTTGGTTTGTCCTTTCGCCTTGCGCTTTTCTAAAGCTGCTTCTCC
>DIEU01000037.1 GCA_002418775.1 Firmicutes bacterium UBA5766 | reverse complement strand
GAGTAAAAAGCCTCTTCGCCGGGAACGTTCACATCTCTAACCGGCTGCTATGTCATTCAGACCAGCCATAAAGATCTCAGCGGTTGTGAAATTTGGAATGAGATCTACAAGCTGTTGTCAGTTTGTAATTAAAAAAATTTATTATTCCAGGTTTAATTTTTTAAGACGCTGAAAAATTTCTTTGAGTATTTTCTTGTCCTCGTCAGTTAAGGCAGCACTGGAAAGCAAATCCTCCCTTTCTGTAAGCGTCCGCAAAAGAGATTGCTGCCTTCTCCAGTAACGAATATTTTCATGGTGACCGCTTAGGAGAACCTCGGGAACAGAAAAACCGCCATGTTCCCGGGGCCTTGTATATTGAGGATACTCCAGCAACAAATCATTAAAAGATTCTTCGCATGCCGATTTATCCTTTCCCAGGACACCGGGAATAAGTCTTGCAACAGCATCGACTATCACCATAGAGGGAATTTCACCTCCCGTGAGTATATAATCACCTATTGATACCTCGTCGGAAGCTATTTCCCGGACACGCTGATCAATGCCTTCATAATGTCCGCAAATCAGTGTGATTCTCTTCAAGAGGCTTAGTTCCCAGGCTATTTTCTGGTTAAACTTGCGTCCGCCGGGGCTAAGCAGGACAACCCTGTCCGGTTCACCCTGGGTTTCTTTCAGCCAATCTATCGTCTTAAAAAAAACAACAGCCGACATAACCATCCCCTGCCCTCCCCCAAATGGGGAGTCATCAACACTCTTGTGCTTGTTTTCTGAGAAATCCCTGATATTAACCAAATTAAGTTCCAGGAGGCCTTTTTCCCTTGCCCGTTTAATAATGCTGGCATTAAACGGACTTGAAAACATCTCCGGAAAAACAGTCAGAATATTAATCAGCACTGGTCGCTTCCAGCCCTTCCGGCAGTTTTACAATCATCCGGCAGTTATCAAAATCAATTTTTTTAACTACCTGTTTTAAAGCAGGGACCAAGAGCGACAGCCGGTCCTTTTTGACAACATAAACATCATTCGCCCCTGTATGAAGCACATCTTCAATTTTTCCAAGGTATTCAGATGTTTCGGTATATACTGAAAGTCCTATTATATCGAAGACAAAATAACTATCGGCCGGCAGTTTCACCAACTGCTCTCTGGTTACCTGCAGCAGGGCGCCTGTAAGCAGTTCGGCGGCATTCATATCGGATATGCACTGGAAGTCAATCAGAAAATATTTTTTATGCTGCTTAACTTCATTAATGAGGTATTCACTATTTAGGTTCCCCTTTGTGAGGATTACTCTGTCCATCTTAAAAAAACGTTCCGGAAAATCAGTCAGCGGAAAAACGCGTACCCAACCGCGGTTTCCGTATGTGCCAATTACCTTTCCAATTGTAATTAATGACTCTTCCAGTTTTATTGTCTCCTTTTATAATACTGAAAATTAACTTAGGAGAGGTCAACTGCCTACGTGCTCATGCTCACCTCTTATACTTGTACGAACTCATTCACCCTCGGGCTCGGTCAAACTCGGCGCTATGCGCCTCAAACAGTTCCCTCGCTTATCCTCGGGTTCACTCGTTCTTTGAATGAAGGCTAAAAATCGCACTTAAGGCATTGACCTCTCTTTGTTGCTAAATTTTCATCCTCCTGCTGGCGCCGCTTCAGCAGCATGGATGTTCTGCTAAGAAATAAAAGAGGGGGTCTTAAACTGCCCCCTTGATTACCTTATACAATTTCTACAAGCACTTTTTTATGTTGTTTAGTTGCAGCAGCTTTTACAACAGTACGTATGGCCCTTGCTATTTTACCCTGCCTTCCAATTACTTTGCCCATATCTTCTGAGGCGACTCTTAACTCAATCACATAAGCTTTTTCACCTTTGATCATATTTACTTCTACTTTGTCCGGCTGATCAACAAGGGCTTTGGCCAGAACCTCAACCAGCTCTTCCATCTTATTATAGTTCCCCCTCGTCATCCCCCAGTTGTGACATTTAACTATCCCCGGCAAGCTTACTAAATATACCGGCCTTATTAAATAAAGAACGAACAGTGCCCGTGGACTGGGCTCCCATCTTTAACCAGCTGATTGCTTTTTCCTGATCGATCTTTACTTCAGCCGGTTCTTTAAGGGGGTTATAATAACCCAACTCTTCTATAAAACGGCCATCCCGCGGCGAACGTGAATCCGCAACGACAATACGGTAAAAGGGTTTCTTTTTGGCTCCCATTCTTTTTAGCCTGATTTTAACTGACAATAATATCACCTGCCTTTTCATCTTCTCTTAGTTTTTAAATTTTACGCTTAGCCTTTTTTCTAAAATAACGGCTTGCCGCGTTTGTCCTGAATATAACCGGGCAGATACTTGCCGCCCTTTTTTACGTTCTTGCCCACCTCCGCAAATTTTTTGATCATTTTTCGTGTCTGCTCAAACTGTTTTAATATGCGGTTGACATCCTGTATGGTGGTACCGCTACCATTTGCTATGCGCCGGCGGCGGCTGCCGTTAATCTCCTGAGGATTGCGCCTTTCCCAGAGTGTCATGGAACTGATCACAGCTTCAACATAAACAAGTTCTTTTTCATCGATTTCGCCCAGCTCTTTTAACGTTTTGGCATTGCCAAGCCCGGGTATCATACCAATTAGCTGCTGCAGCGGTCCCATTTTTTTTATTTCACGAAGCTGTTCCAAAAAATCCTCCAGGGTAAATTCAGCGCTGTAAACCTTTTTATTGAGCCTTTCCATTTGCTCAGCATCAACAGCGCTCTGAACCTTTTCAACCAGAGTAAGCACATCGCCCATGCCCAGGATACGTTCCGCCATACGGTCCGGGTGAAAAATTTCCAGAGCGTCAAGTTTCTCACCTGTTCCGACAAATTTAACCGGACATCCTGTAACGGCCTTAATTGAAAGCGCTGCCCCTCCCCTGCTGTCACCATCTGACTTGGTCAGGATGACACCATCCAGGCCAAGACGTTCATGAAAAGCCTGGGCTATATTAACAGCAACCTGTCCCGTCATAGCATCCACAACAAGAATTATTTCATGAGGATGCACCCTGGCTTTGATTGATTCCAGTTCAGCCATTAAATTATCATCAACATGTAGCCGCCCTGCCGTATCTATAATAAGCAGATCTCTTTCAGCGCCAAGGGCATGCTCAACTGCCAGACGGGCAATTTCTACCGGGTCCTGCAGATCCGTTCGTGAAAATACGGGTATATTTATTTGCTGCCCCAGGACCTGAAGCTGTTTAACAGCCGCTGCCCGGTAAACATCAGCGGCAACCAGCAGGGGCTGCTTTCCCTGTTTCCGCAGCAGGCTAGCCAATTTGGCGGCGGTGGTGGTTTTACCGGAACCCTGTAATCCGACAAGCATTACTATTGTAGGAGGTTTGGAGGCAAGATTAATTTTGCTCTGCACTCCGCCCATTAGCTCCGCCATCTCGTCACGGACAATTTTAATTACCTGTTGGCCGGGTGTAAGACTGGTTAATACTTCCTGACCCGTTGCCCGCTCCTTTATGCCTGCTATAAAATTCTTGACAACCTGAAAGTTAACATCGGCGCCTAATAAAGCGCGCCTTACCTCACGCAGCGCCCCATCGACATCCGCTTCGGTAAGCCTGCCTTTGTTCTTCAGTTTGCGGAAGGTTTCCTGCAATTTTTCAGCAAGACTTGCAAAAACCATTCCCTTAAGCTTCCTTCCTTGTCTGTATGTTATTTTTCCTTATGTCAAAGAATTTTCTTAAACAATATTATCCGATCGCCCATAACCTGTCAAGGATAACCAACCACCGAACAGGGGTCAGGCTTGACTTATTATGAAAATTGACTTATATATGCAATATATGGTAACGGTTCTTTTGTGTATTGACTAATGGAATTATCATACCTTTTAGATTAATTTACACCTAAAATAAGGAAGCAAAAAGTCCGTCCCCATGCTTCACCCTAAGGAAGCAAAAAGTACGTCCCCATGCTTCACCCGTCCCCATGCTTCACCCATGCTTCAGTTTCAGGCTATGAACTTGCAGTTGCACAAAGGTTTGAACAGACCTTTGTGCGCTCTTTGATAACTTTCTCCCAGTCCTCTTCACTTAACGGCCTGTCGAAGCTCCGCAACCGGGCCAATTCAAAACCATGCTTTTTGGCTAACTGCCTTAAGTAAATCATATTATCCAGACGCAAATCCGTACCCAAACTCATATCGGTGTAATGGTGCTCAAGCGCCAGCATCATCGTCTCAGCCATACATGCATAAGCCAGGCCCGGTTCAAAGCCAAAATTCCACCCCAGGGAAGGACGTCCGGGTAATGCTACAACACCACCGTCAATAACAAGCACATCGGGCCGCAGTTTTTGCAGTTCCGGGCTGACATTGGACGGTTTGGAAATATCACAGATAATTGCGCCGGGAGTTACCCATTCCGGTTTGACCAGTTCCCCTACACTGCTTGTAGCCGTTACTACCACCTGGGCCATAGAAATTCCCTGGTTGGGATTACTGGTTAAAATAAATTTATCCGAACGGATTAATTCATCCACAACTTCTGCCCATTCACCACTTTGGGAATCCGCGTCCGGCAGCTTCATTTTTAACAAGCTTTCTCCAAGAGACCCCCCGGGTGGTATCCAACCGGATCCGGCCTGACTGAACAGGTGCAGGCAAATATCTTCCGCTACACGGCGCAGGCGTCTTAAGCTTGCCTGCGGGTGACGCGGGTTGCCGATTAAAACTATCCGTTGAATTTCTTCCGAAAGCAAGATAGCCATTAGCCGCCCAATTGAACCGGTTGCGCCGACAACCGCTGCAGTACATTGGGCCAGATCAAGGGAAAAGCGCTGTGCCGCAAGTTTGATTGCTTCAACTCCCGAAACCACCGTATAGCTGTTTCCGGTAGTCAAAGGCAGAAAATGCCCCTGAAGAAGGGTGCCTCCCCGAGAGACTACCGAAGTGTAAGCGCCAAGGCCAACCAGCCGGGCGCCCCGCTCCTGGGCAAGTTCAAGCGCCTTTTCCAGTTCCTTCAGCGCTTCCTCGGGTGTGAGTTCCAGAATCTCTTTTGTTGTATGGGGTAAGGCAATAAATTCCCCGTAAACTGTATAGCCCACAGGTGACTCAACCCTTGTGCGGCCGACCACGAAGGGGTCCAGGATATCGCTGCCCAGTTCGGCCAGCTGTTGAAGCTTATCAACTGGAAGAGACGCAAGGCTCGCATCAAACTCATAATAATTATCAAGGTCTAAAGGATGACAAAGAAAAGCAAAGCGTCCCTCCTTGCTTTCCCGGGAAGATTCATACATGTCCCAAGCATACTTTTCAGCTTTCGGGATGGTATGGATTATATTTTCGTTAAAATCCAGGACAGGCCTTAAAACTTCCAGGGTATTGCCCTGATCAAGCACTTCTAAAACACGCCTTATGGATCCAAGAGCTCTTTTGCATTCATCATGTGTAACTGTGAGAGGCGGCTCTAAACGGATTACCTTGTTTCCATTTAATGTGGGCGCCACCCTCAAGCTCTCAATATTTAAAAGGTAACTGGTCACAAGCGGTGTCAGGACCTCCTGCTCGGCAAGCACACTTAAAAAGCAGCCCGGAAAATCAGAACGGCTCATTTCAAATTCTAAACCGAGCATATAACCTCTGCCACGAACTTTTTTAAGTACCCTGGGATATTCTTTTTGAAGAGCGGTCAGTTCTTTGTAAAGGTACTCACCGTTGGTTTTTACATTCCGAATAACCTCCCTGTTATTCCTGGTCAGAATCTCCAGCACTTTCAAGCCAACCTGGCAGACGGCAGTGTTTGCCGCAAAAGTAGATGAGTGGCGATCCCCAAAATCTTTTGTATATACCGCTTCCTTACTGATGCAGGCTCCTACTGGGAGAAGCCCTCCGCCCAGGGCTTTAGCCAGAAGCAGGAGATCGGGACACAAACTCTCATCCTCACATGCAAAAAGCGCCCCTGTGCGGCCCAGTCCGGTTTGGATTTCATCAAGGATAAATAAAACATCATATTGATGACATACTTCCATAGCTTTGGACAGGTACCCGGCTTCAGGAACTACTATTCCGCCTTCACCCTGAATCGGCTCGACTATAAAAGCTGCGTAATTATATCCATTCATCTCAAGTTCTTTCTTCAGGGCATCCAGATCTCCGTACGGGATAAAGTTAAAACCCGGCACGGGCGCTCCGAAGGGTTTTTGATAGTAATCCTTTCCCGTGGCTGAAAGAGCGCCAAGAGTCTTGCCATGAAAGCTGTTTACCGTGCTTAAGATTCCCAGCCGCCCTGTCGCCGATCGCGCCATCTTTATAGCCACCTCCACTGTCTCTGCGCCGCTATTGGTAAAGGTTACGTATTGAAGTCCGTCAGGAGCCAGTTCAATCAGGCGCCTGGCCAGCTTTCCGGCCGAACCGAGAGCTGAAGGCTGAATAAAGCTGGGCAGGGCTTTATTTCGCACTTCTTCAAGAGCCTCCCATATTTCCGGCGGGTTAAAACCAAAAGGTAGCGCTCCGTATGCCGCGATAAAATCGAGATATTGTCTTCCGGTTGTATCATACAGGTAGTTGCCCTCACCGCGAATAAAGACTTTATCCATATTAACCTGTTCAAGGAGCTTTCCCAACTGAGGATTAACGTACAGAGTAAAGTCATGCATATAAGGTATCCTCCTGTTCTAACTGGTCCCTTTTAATTGGCGGATCAACTGGCGGAGCTGCTCCGGGTTAACCCAACGGTCTTCCTTAATAGGAGAAATACCTATCTCCCAGCTGATAACCCGCGGTCCCAGTATTGCTTCGACCATTTTTATACGCATATCCGAACCTATAAAGATTACGGCATCATAACTTTCAATCTTGGCGACCATAGCCATAAACGTGTTGAACAAATCGGCCCCGCTCTTATTCTCAATAAATTGCCAGCGCTCTTTGTCATTCATGAGTAAAACGAAATCCACTCCTTCGGCTTGTGCGACTTCATTCAATTCCTCGCCGTTTTCAACCGGAAAACCAACCAAAGCTATCCGGGCGCCTTTGCGGATTTCACCCATGCTCTCCAGTCGTGAAATGAGGGTCCGATCAACACCTAGCTTGTCGGCAACCTCCTGCTGGGAATGCCCCTCCTTGCGAAGCTGAAAAATCTTGTCTATTGAACGATGAATACGCTCCGGATTGATCACTTTATCTCCGACCCGGATGAGATCCATATCGCTTTCCTCCTCTTCTGTGCACAAGATTGTGCTCAATATATTATAACCACTGCTATTCCAAATTACAATACATTTCCTGATCTTAATTACTTTAGTATTAAACGATATGGACCTTCAGGAAATTGGTTGTACCCCGGCGGTCTGGGGGTATCCCGGCAGTAATTACAACAAGGTCACCGGGTTTAACCATACCGGAATTAAGAGAATTTCTGATGGAGGATTCGATCATCTGATCGGTATTTTGGAATGACTCAATAAGCAAGGGCTGCACGCCCCAGAACAGGGCCATCCTGCGCAAGACCTCGTTATAAGGGGTAACTGCAATAATCGGCGCTCCCGGACGGTATTTACTGATCATCAGGGCGGTGTATCCGGTCTGGGTAGATGTAATAATGGCTGCGGCGCCAAGGTCCCGCGCTGTTGTAACAGTCGCATGACTGATAGCGTCTGTGACAGTATAGGTAATTCCTTTGCTTTTTTGAGCTAAGATCTCATCATGGGGAAGAGAAATTTCAACTCTCTCAGCAATCCGCTTCATCATTTCCACAGACTCAACAGGATAGCGGCCGACGGCGGTTTCTCCGGAAAGCATAACTGCATCGGCGCCGTCTAAAATGGCGTTGGCTACGTCGCTTACCTCAGCCCGGGTCGGGGAGGAATTGTTGATCATCGTTTCAAGCATTTGGGTGGCCACAATAACCGGCTTGCCGGCATCGCTGCACATTTTAACGATTTCTTTCTGGACAAGAGGAACTTCTTCAACCGGCAGGTAAATCCCAAGATCCCCTCTGGCAACCATGATCCCGTCTGAAGATCTAATAATACCGGGAAGGTTTGCCAGACCTTCCCGGCTTTCTATTTTAGCAATAACCTGCGCAGGCGAGTTTTCTTCCTCCAATATCTTCCTGACAGCTAAAATATCCTGCTCTGCACGCACAAAGGACAGCGCTATAAAATCAACACCATGCTTGATTCCGAAAAGGATGTCCGCACGGTCTTTATCCGATAAAAAAGGTAAGTCCAACTTAACTTCAGGGAGGTTTACTCCTTTTTGACCGGATACTTCACCGCCATGGACAACCTCGCACTCCACAAAGTCTATTCCGGTTGAAATTACTCTTAATTCGATTTGCCCATCGGCTAAAAATATTTTATTGCCGGGTTTAACGTCCCGCGATAAATTTGCGTATGAAACCGGCAGGCAGTTTTTATCCGGTTGACACCCTTCCGGAACAAGAACAACACATTGCCCGTCATTTAATTGAACCGGTCTCTCCAGACGGCCCAAACGCACTTCAGGACCTCTCGTATCCATCAGAACAGCTATGTTTTTGCCTGTTCTTACAGCCGCTTCCCTGATGGTGGTTATCCTTTCCAGGTGCTCTTCCCGTGTGCCGTGGGAAAAATTAAGCCGGGCTATATCCAGACCGGCATCCGTCATTTTCTCGAGGATCGAAATTTCCCCGCTCGCAGGGCCTATTGTAGATACAATCCTGGTTCGTTTCATACGACCTCACATGGATAATATTCCCGCCAAAGTATACATGTTCAGATCAATTTTTTTCTTCCGGCTGCTGGCCTGCTCAAGATCTACAGCAACTACCTGGCCGTCGGTATAGCCGACCATTTTTTTATCATCCCCGGACATGAGCAATTCTACCGCTTTAGAACCCATCAGGCTTGCCAATATACTGTCAAAGGCGGAAGGGTTTCCGCCTCTTTGCAGGTGGCCCAGAATAGTAACTCTGGTATCGAAGCCGGTTCTTTGCTTGATTTCCCTGCCAATATCAACACCGCTGGCAACCCCTTCGGCAACGACTATAATACTGTGCGAACTTCCCTGGCGGTAGCTGCGGATTAGACGCGTACAGATTTTTTCAATATCGTAAGCGAATTCGGGAATAATAATAGATTCCGCCCCGCCTGCCAGACCAGAATGTAAAGCAATCAGGCCCGTTTCCCGTCCCATTACCTCTATTACAAAAGTTCTCTCATGAGATGAAGCAGTATCCCTGATTTTGTTGATTGCCCCGACAACCGAGTTGACTGCCGTATCAAAACCTATTGTATAGTCAGTGCCGCAGATATCATTATCTATTGTGCCGGGCAGGCAAATAACAGGTAAATGGTATTCCGCATTCAAAGCGAGCGCTCCCCGAAAAGAACCGTCCCCGCCGATAACCACAAGTCCCTGAATTCCGAACCGCTCAACATTTTCCCAGGCCGTGGCTCTTCCCTGCTGTGTTTTAAACTGTTCGTTCCGGGCAGTATGCAGGATGGTTCCGCCCCGGTGGATAATATCAGTTACAGATCGAAGGTTCATCGGTTCTATATCAGCTTCAATAAAACCACTGTAACCTCTTTTAATACCCATTACTTCAAGGCCGTGATAAAGAGCCTTGCGCACAACCGCCCGTATTGCCGCATTCATACCCGGAGCATCGCCGCCGCTGGTAAGAACAGCAATTCTTTGCATAAAAACACCCCTTTTCACAACAGACATTCTTGCCCAATTACAAAAGCACGGCTTCGTCTATATAGAATCAATGATTTCCATTGCCTCATCAGCTTCTGACTCGGGCACCAGAACCTCTATGGAACTGTTGGGCGGCATCCCGGAGGAACTGTCAATATTTTTTATTTTAACCAGTAAACCCTCGCTTGAAAGAAGTCGTTTTATCTCCTCGGCTTCTTCCATGCTGGGAGCAATATAAACTACTGTCCACATAGCTAAGCCTCCTTTTTACCAAGGCTTTTATCGTAAAAAGTATAAACACAACCGATGGTCTTGTATTCATTGAAATTTATTCTCTTCCCAACCTTCAGCCTTATACTCCCTATTCGTCATTTCGTATCTTGCCATGTTTGGTTAACAGTTCAACTTTACCGCGTATCTTGATAGCTGAAGTATGCTCGGTAAACTGTGCAATCATAATTTCACCTTTATCCAATTTTTCTGTGTGATGAAACCTCGTATCCTTGCCGCGGGTGAGACCGATAATTGTAACACCGTTATCCAAAGCTTTTATAACAACGTAATCAGCATGTAATTCATAAGGCTCCGTCATAATCTCACTCCATTATTGCCTTTATTTAACAGATATCTAACAAAAAAATCATAGCATACATGATGCTTTCCTGACAAGCCGTGTCTCTAAATATGATTTACTCTTCCCTCTCACCGTCAATTTTAACCTTAACATTATCCGCGCCTATTAATTCCCTTAGTTCAACAAGAACCGGCGTAGACAAATCCAGCCAAAATTCCTCAGGTGTAAGAGCTAATTTTTTGTCGCCCGGAAAGTAAAGGTACACCGGCGCACGCCCCGGATAACTTTTTAAAACTAACTGCAAACGGGTAATCAGCTCCAGAGAGGATTTTTTTATTTGGATGTAAACGCTGTTTACCTTTTTTTTAGCAACAGGGGTAAGCGCTTCGGCGATAACCTTGTTGTCTTCTCCGTTTGCGTTTATCCGCCCGTGCAGGAGGACCACTTTTTCGGGTTTAATCAGTGACTTATAATCCTTATAGGTACGCGGAAAAAAAATTACCTCGATAACGCCTGTCAAATCCTCAAACTGCCCTCTGGCCATCGGTTCACCCCGGCGTGTAGACAGCTTCTTTATGCTTGTGATCATCCCGCCCAAAACAACTTCACTGTTGGGTTCCATCTCCTTTGCCTCGGAAACTGACCCGCTGACCTGCGCGTTTAATGCCGACCTGTATTCGGATAAAGGATGCCCGCTTATATATAGACCCAGCGCCTCCTTTTCCATGGCAAGCAGTTGACTATAAGAAAACTCCTTGAGATCCGGCATTTTTATGGAAAACACGTCCCCGGCCGAATCCCCCCAAAAGTCCAGTAAAGTCAGCTGCCCGTTTGAGCGCTCCCTGCCGGCCTGCGCCGCTAAATCCATCCCGGCCTCAATCATCGCCATCAACTGCGACCGGCCGTGCCCAAGCGAGTCAAAAGCCCCGCTCTTGATCAAGCTTTCCAGAACACGCCTGTTTACAACCCTGGTATCCAGCCGGCGGCAGAAATCGGTATAGCTTTTGAAGAAACCTTGCCGGGAGCGATCCTGCACGATTACTTCCACCGCTCCGGCGCCCACATTTTTAACAGCAGCCAGCCCAAAACGTATCTTTCCGCCCACGACCGCGAAATCATTCTCGCTCTCGTTGACATCCGGAGGCAGTACTTCAATTTTCATGCGTCTGCACTCTTCTACGTAGGCGGCCACCTTATCCGTGTTGTCCCGCACCGAAGTAAGCAGCGCAGCCATGTATTCCGCCGGGTAATTAGCCTTTAAAAAGGCTGTCTGGTAAGCAACCAGGGCGTAAGCCGCCGAGTGGCTGTTATGAACTACAAAACCGTTGGCCAGAAAATTATGGGTTTCTTCCACGGTCAGGTCGTAGGTAATTTCCTTGCCGGCTGGTTCAACGGATCTAATGTCATCCCACAAGACAACCGTTCCGTTTTCTTGCATACTTTCCAGCCGCCTGTGCTCACTGCCGTAAGGAACTCCACAGACAGCGACCTTATTGCCCGCCTTTAGCCTCCCTAAGGACTTCCACCCGCCTTCGGTCAAAAACATATGGTTGGCGGTCGCTTTAATGCTGAAACCTTTCTTAGTGGTTAAACAGTAGACTGGTTTAACGCCATTCAGATACACCCCGGTAACCTGACCCGCGGCAATTTTATTATTTTTGTCCAACGTTTGGACAGTCGCCGGCTTTCTGCTTTCAAACACATCCTTTAATACAGCAGGATTACCGTTTCCATCGACTATGCGGACATCTCCGCTCAAACATTTGTTAAAACCATAACCGGCAAAAAATTCCATCAGGTCAAATATCTGTCTTGCTATCTCCTTGTCGATACCTCTGCTAGAAGCTCCTTCAATAAACTTCTCCCGGTTGGAATGGATCAATTCCGGTTTCTTTTTTCCCATCGCTTTGCGAAGCTCGTCCGCCTTGGCCATACTAAACCCGGCCAGTTCACCGGCAATCTGCATGACTTGCTCCTGGTAAAGAATAACCCCGTAGGTGCTTTTTAAAATTGGTTCCAGCCTGGGGTGAAGGTAGGATATCTTGTTAAGTCCATGCTTGTTTTCAATGAAATCCTTAACCATACCGCTGCCTAACGGGCCAGGGCGGTAGAGAGCATTCACGGCAACGATATCTTCGAATATTTCCGGCTTAAGTTCTTTCAGAATGGACCGCATACCCGAACTCTCCAGCTGGAATACACCGATTGTGCTGCCGGAGGCAAGCAGTTCATAGGTCCCGGGGTCGTCCAGCATAATTTCATCAATATTAATCTTTGGGCCGCCGTTTTTTTCAATTATCTTCAGAGCGTCCGAAATAACAGTCAATGTCCGCAGTCCCAGGAGATCTATCTTTAAAAGCCCGAGCTGTTCAACCTGGCTCATGGCAAACTGTGTCGTCAGCGGCCCTTCGGAAGATTTATACACAGGCAGATAGTCGGTTAAAAGGTCACGTGTAATAACCACTCCGGCGGCGTGTGTGGAGATATGCCTCGGCATTCCCTCAAGAAGGGAAGCCATATTGACCAGCTTTTTAATCTGCAGGTCTTGCTGGTACAAGTTTCTCAAGTCGTCTGATTCCTGTAACGCCTTTTCGATGGTTATCTGCAATTCCGCAGGCACAAGCTTGGCTACCCGGTCAACTTCGGCATATGGAATTGCCATCGCGCGGCCGACATCTCTTATTGCCGCGCGGGCAGCCATTGTCCCGAAAGTGGCAATCTGGGCGACCCTGTCGGCGCCATACTTCTGAGTCACATAATTGATGACTTCCTGCCTGCGTTCAAAGCAGAGGTCCACGTCAACATCCGGCATCGATATCCGCTCGGGATTTAAAAACCGTTCAAAGAGAAGGCCATACTTAAGCGGATCAAGATTGGTTATCCCCAGAAGGTAAGAAACGAGGCTTCCGGCGGCGGAGCCGCGTCCAGGCCCGACAGGAATCCCTTTAGTGCGAGCAAAGTGGATAAAATCCCAGACGACAAGAAAGTAGGAGGAAAATCCCATCGACTTGATAACGTTAAGTTCATATTCCATCCGCTGTTTTACCTGCTCGGAAGGCTCGCCATAGCGGCGGCGCAATCCCTCAAGACATAATCCCTCCAAGTATGTATCAGGCTGAACTCCGTTGGGCAACGGGTAATCCGGCAGGTATTGCTTGCTGAAATCCAAGGCAACATTGCAGCGTTCCGCAATTCTTAACGTATTTGCCATGGCTTGTCCCAGTTCCTTGAAACTGACGGACATTTCTTCTTCGCTTTTCAGGTAAAGCTGATCGGACTGAAATTTCAGCCGCCCCGGGTCGTTCACAGTTTTTCCGGTTTGGATGCATAGCAATATATCCTGCATTTCCGCGTGTTCACGATTTACATAATGGATATCATTGGTAACGACCAGCGGTATGTCAAGCTGCCTGTGAAGCTCGACCAATTCCTTGTTTACCTTTTGCTGGACGGGCAGGCCGTGATCCTGCAGCTCAAGGTAAAAGTTTTCCCTGCCGAAAATATCCCTGTACGCCATGGCCGATTTCCTGGCCAGGTCATGCTGCCCCGCTCCCAGCAGTTCTGCGACCTCACCGGCTATGCATCCGCTTAAAGCGATGATACCCTTACTGAAGCGGGCCAGGGAATGCTTGTCAACCCGGGGTTTATAGTAAAACCCTTCCGTATAACCAAGCGAGACGAGCTTAAGCAGGTTGCGGTAGCCTTCTTCGTTTTCAGCTAAAAGGGTAAGGTGGTAATTGCGGTCATCTACATGCGGAACCCGGTCCTTTGCTGTCCTCGGCGCGACATATACTTCGCAGCCCAGAATAGGCTTTATTCCTTCCGCAATACATGCTTTATAAAAGTCTACCACGCCGAACATTACCCCGTGGTCAGTGATAGCCAGGGCAGGCATGTTTAACTCCCGGGCAGCCCTGGCTACTTTCTTAATTCTGGCTGCCCCGTCCAAAAGGCTGTATTCGGTATGCACATGCAGGTGTACAAACATTGTTTCTAATTCCCCATTCCGGTAAACAAACAAAGAACCAACGTAATAAAAAAAAAGAGACTGTAGAAATGATTTATTGGGTTAGAGGAGTAGTCAGTAAACGTTTTTTAGAAGATCGAGATCCTTTTCTATTTTAAGAGCAAATCCTATATTGGATTATGCGCAGCGCCCACTAAATCATTAATGTCTTTGATGCCGTTTTCTTTCAGGAACAGTGTGATTCCTTCCAATATATTAATAGTTGCCTCCGGGTTAATAAAATTCACCGTCCCTGCCGCAACCGCCCTGGCGCCGGCCATGATAAACTCCAACGCATCCCTGGCGCATGTTATACCGCCCATACCAATAATCGGCAGATCGACTTCCCGGTATACATCCCAGACAGCCCCAACAGCCACAGGTTTAATCGCCGGGCCGGAAAGCCCCCCTTTAATGTTTCCCAGTACCGGCCTGCGCCGGTAAACATCAATGGCCATACCCGCCAGGGTATTGATCATTGAGAGAGCGTCGGCGCCTGCAGCAGCGACACTTCGCGCTATCTCTACAATACTGGTTACATTCGGGGACAGTTTCACTATAACAGGTTTATTGGTGATGGACTTAACACTTTTGACTACCTCAGCGGATGCGGATGGCGAAACACCAAATTGCATACCGCCGTGTTTCACATTCGGGCAGGAAATGTTTAATTCCAATGCCGAAACCAGCTCGGATTCACCAAGTCTGCCGGCGACGGCGGCATATTCTTCTGCGGCGCCGCCTGCTATGCTTGCAATTATATTCGTTTGTATTTCTTTTAAGCCGGGCAGGTAGAATTTTATAAAATTATCTACCCCCGGGTTTTCCAAGCCAATAGAATTCAGCAGGCCTGATGAGGTTTCAAATATCCTTGGCGGAGGATTCCCCGGACACGGCTGCAGGGTCAGGCTTTTAAGAACTATCCCGCCCAGTTGGCTCAGGTTAACAAAAACTGAATATTCCTTTCCAAAGCCGAAGGTTCCGGAAGCGGTCACGATGGGATTTTTAAATTTTACTCCGGCTATTTCAACCGCCAGGTTGGGTTCTTCTTGCAAAGATTTCATCAAAAAGCCACCTCGTTGGAATAAAAGACCGGTCCGTCAAGACATACTCTCTTGTAAACAGGTTGTTCCCCTTTTTTCCGGTTAGTTCTGCAAACGCATGAGTAACAGGCGCCTATACCACAAGCCATACGCTCCTCAATGGATAACTGTCCTGCTGCGCCATACTTTTCCAGCATGGCGGCGGACACACGCAAAAAATCACGCGGGCCACAGAAGTAGACCATTTCGGCCAGCCTGTTTGCGAGTACTTCCTCAAGTAATTCCGTCACAGGACCGCTGTGACCAACTGTTCCATCGTCAGTTGCCACTTTGACGCCTCCCGAAAAACTATCTGTAAGGCTTGTTATTTCATCGGCAAGAATTAATTCTTCACTGGTGCGCGCTCCCAGCAAAGTATAGATTGAAAAATCCTTGTTTCTACTCTGCGCCAATTCCTGAAGCAGGAAAAACAAGGGGGCGATTCCGATACCGCCCGCTGCTATCGCCAGTTTTTTCTTTCCTTCGGGAATAGTGAAACCATTTCCCAAAGGCCCAATGATGTCTAAAAAATTATTTTCTTTTTCCATGGACAGCAGGGCAGTACCCCGGCCAACCACACGGTAAAGGAGGGATAACTCACCTTCCTCCCTGTCTACCCGGTGGATGCTGAATGGACGGCGCAGCGTAGAATCCAGAAGCGGTAAAATACGTACCTGAATAAACTGTCCCGGCTTCGCCGTCCTGCTTATGTCCGGAGATGAAATTGTCAACAGGCAGCAACCTGGGAAAATCATTTTTTGGCTTACGATCCGGGCCTTTGGGTTATGGATCAATTTTGCCCCCCCTGATTCATGCTTGTCTGACCAGGCCAGTCGGCATACCTTAAAATAATCATATATCCTGCTCCCTTGCTGATTTTTCCTTCATTTTGAATATGTTTTAGCAAGTCGGGCTCCCAAAACCCGGCCAACTTCAAATACTGAAGGGCTTCAGGTTTGGCAACATTCAAATTTTTAAAACAGCATATAACCTGAGAAGCATTTGCCAATGTGAGCTTTTCACTTGCCGGGTAAATCATCACCCCAGCCGGAATCCTTGTACCGGTTACTCTTGAAAGTGTATTTATAAAGCTCATTACAGACATAGCTTCATCCAGCCGGTAGTTATTAGTATAGCCGCCGGAAGCCATCCCCCATTTCCTGACAAACCTTAAGCCGGGATAGGCCCAGTGATTCTCGCAGGGAATTTCATACGAGAAGGAGCACAGTTTCATTCCCTGGGCGTTTAACCTTTTCTGCAGTTCATGGATAACGTTTAGATCGCCGCTCATTTCGTTAAAAGGCAATCCCTTTTCAATACTGAGGGCGGCAGCCGCGCCGGCCGCCTGGCCTGTCGCCATGCCTACAGGGATAACCCTTGTGCTGCCGGACGCCAGCGAATCAAAGCTTGCGGACCTCCCCACCACCAGTAGGTTATTAACTTCCTTTGGCACAAGACAGCGGAAAGGAACCGAGTAAAGCTTGGGTTTGCCTATTACATCACCGCGGAAAGACTGGCTGGTGGCCTGTATATCAACAGGATAAGAGCCCATGGCAATGCGGTCTTTAAAATCCTTGTTTTCCAATACGTCGTTTATGCTTAGGCGATACAGTCCGTATATATTCCTTGACTGCCTGATGTATAATTCAGGCGCCGTTGCATCAGGCACGACCGACAACAAACCGGGAATGTTTTTTGAAATATATTTTGTCAGTAGGGGAATCTCTTTTTCAGCGAGAATCCTTCCTTCCTTGCGGGAATTATAATCCAGAGGATCCATCCCCAGAATCAGCAGCGCGTTGACTAAAACCCAGTCGTCTTTTAAGCGGCATATATTTAAGCCCCGCACCATCAAACGATTATCGGTGGGCTGATAACGTTTCATGATCTGAGAAAAGCCCCAGGCGCTCTGGTTTTTTACACCGTTGTTTGGTTCTTTGGAAAGCTTAAGATTCAGAACCAGTTTCATCCAGTCCAGTGAACTTACTCCTTTTAACCTGAAAACTAAAGTTGTTGCCATATATTCGCCTGGCCGGCCGCAGTCACTAAACCCAAGGCTGTATGGAACACCTGCGGCGGCGGCTATATCTGCGTCGCGGGTGGCGTCAATTACCCGCTGCGCTTTGATTTCCCTGGCCTCTCCCTTTTGCGTTAGAATACTCAATCCGGTTAAAGTATTATTCACTGCCAGCGGTTGTATATCAGCGGCATTTAAAAATACCTGGAGATTCTTCTCTTTTGCAATCAGGGAATTAAAAACCTGGCTTGCCACAGCCGGATCAAAAGCGTCTCCCCCAACGCCCTCGTAAAATTCCAGAAAGATCCCCTTGTTCAAGATTTCCTTATTGGGCCCGTAATTCATATCAATATTGCTCAACCAGCCTCGGGTCATCAGGCCGCCTACTTCCGGACGGACATCTACAAGCAAGGTCTTTAAACCATTACGCGCCCCTGATATAGCTGCGGCAATACCTTCCGGCTCAGCGCCGGCGACAATAAGATCATAATGATCCAGCAGCGGGACATCGGCATAAGAAGCGACCGGGTAGTCTGTTCCGGACCACAACGGCCTTAGCAGACAATAAACAATCAGCAGAACCGAAGCAAGGCAGATCCGTTTGAGCACCTAGACTACCTCCTGAAGCACATCCTGCAAGGCAATAAGTTCAATGTCATCGCCTTCCTTAATTGACCGCAGAACCTCAGCTAAAGCCCAGGCGGTATCCAGTGAAGTAAGACAGGGGATATTATGTTCAACAGCCATACGGCGAATTCTAAAACCATCCCGCTCCGGCTCACGCCCCCTGGTCAAAGTGCTGATTACCAGATGGATCTCGCCCGCCCTAATCAAATCAACGATATTCGGCGAGTCTTCTCTTACTTTTCTGACTGGTTCCACACTCATCCCGGAGTCCCGCAGGAATTCTGCCGTGCCGGCCGTGGCGAAAAGCTTATAACCCAATCCAGCCAGCGTGGATAAAATGGGCAGGGATTCTTTTTTATCCCTGTCGGCAATCGAGGCAAGCACGTTGCCTTTTTGTGGAACCGCATATCCCGCGGCAATGAGTGATTTATAGAGCGCTACCGAATATCTTCTGTCGATACCCATTACCTCGCCTGTCGATTTCATTTCCGGCCCTAAAGATATATCTACTTCAATAAGTTTTGCAAAGCTGAAAACAGGCGTTTTTACACCTGTCAGCACTCCTTCCTTCCACAATCCTCCAGCATACCCGAGTTCTTTTAAAGTTCGCCCTAAAATCACCCGCGTAGCCAGATTAACTATGGGAATCCCTGTAATCTTGCTGATATACGGCACAGTCCGGCTGGCGCGTGGATTGACCTCCAATACATAAACCTCTCCGTCATGCAGGACATACTGAATATTTATTATTCCGCGCACCTGGAGAGATTGAGCAAGTTTTGTCGTATAGTCGATAATTTTTTCTTTAATTTCCTGGTTTATTTCATTGGCGGGATAAACAGCTATGCTGTCACCGGAATGGACGCCGGCGCGTTCAACATGCCTCATAATCCCGGGGATTAATACTGTATCTCCGTCAGAAACGGCGTCAACCTCGAGTTCGATTCCGAAAAGATATTTATCTACCAGAACCGGGTGCTCCGGGGTTATTTTCACGGCTGTGGCCATATAATTGAGAAGTTCGTCCCGGTTGTATACTATAACCATTGCCCTGCCTCCCAGCACATAGGACGGCCTGATTAACACTGGGAATCCTATCCGGGCGGCGGCAAGGTCGGCTTCTTCAACAGAAAGGGCGGTTTGTCCCAATGGCTTTGGAATGTTCAGCTGTGTCAGTAAATTATCAAACCGTTCCCTGTCTTCGGCACGGTCGATATTATCGACGGATGTACCTAATATTTTTACACCGCTGTTGGCAAGAGGCGCAGCGAGGTTAACCGCTGTCTGGCCGCCAAACTGGACGATGACACCCCCGGGTCTTTCCTTGTCCAGAACATTCAGGACATCTTCAATTACAAGCGGTTCAAAGTACAACCGGTCGGCGGTGTCAAAATCCGTGCTCACAGTCTCCGGGTTGTTGTTAATAATTATTGCCTCCACGCCTTCCTGACGCAGCGCCCACACAGAATGCACCGAACAGTAATCAAACTCGATTCCCTGACCAATTCTGATCGGTCCTGAACCCAGCACGACAACCTTGCGTTTTTCCGACGGTTCAACTTCATCGAATCCGTCATAGCTTGAGTAATAATAAGGTGTTACCGCTTCAAACTCCGCTGCGCACGTATCGACCATTTTATATACGGGAACAATTTCATTCTTTTGGCGCAGTTTCCGCACCTCTTTAATCTCGTCAAGGCCGGTCAGCTGCGCGATATATGCGTCACCAAAACCCATTTTTTTTGCTTTTTGAAGCATTTCCGGGCTTAACTTGCCGCAGGATTCCCTGATCTGTTTTTCCATATTGACTATGTTTTTTAATTTATCAAGAAAGAACTGGTCTATTTTGGTCAGTCTAAAAATGTGATCTTCAGACATCCCCCGGCGAAGCCCCTCGGCAACAGCAAAAAGACGTAAATCATCAGCGTTAATCATCTGCTGCTCAATTTCATAATCGCTCTTTTCGCTAAATTCAGGAATAAAGAATCCCATCAGGCCGATTTCCAGGGAACGTACCGCCTTAAGCAGGGCGCCTTCTATTGTCCGGTCAATTGCCATTACTTCCCCGGTTGCCTTCATCTGCGTCCCAAGAATCCTGTCTGCCAGAGCGAATTTGTCAAACGGCCAGCGGGGAAATTTGACGACCGCATAATCAATAGAAGGCTCAAAGCAGGCATAGGTTTTTCCCGTAACCGCGTTTCTGATTTCATCAAGATTCAGCCCGATGGCGATCTTGCTGGCAACCTTGGCAATCGGATACCCCGTCGCCTTGGAGGCAAGGGCTGAGGAACGTGAAACCCTTGGGTTTACTTCAATTACATAATATTGACAGCTGTCCGGATCAAGGGCGAACTGAACATTGCATCCGCCTTCGACACCCAAAGCCCGGATTATTTTCAACGAAGCGCTGCGCAGCATCTGGTATTCCTTATCGCTGAGAGTTTGAACAGGCGCGACAACTATGCTGTCTCCGGTATGGATGCCCATCGGATCAATATTTTCCATACTGCAAATGGTAATGCAGTTATTCTGACTGTCTCTCATTACTTCATATTCTATTTCTTTCCAGCCCACCAGACTTTTTTCTATCAATGCCTGCCCTATAATGCTCATCCGAAGACCCTTTGTGGCAATATTGACAAGTTGTTCCTCATTGTACGCCATTCCTCCGCCGGTGCCTCCCAGAGTATAGGCGGGGCGGACCACAAGCGGATATCCAACCTGCCTTCCAAAAGAAAGCGCCTCTTCAATACCGGTGACTACCGCGCTTGCAGGTACCGGCTCACCGATAGACTCCATGGTAGCCTTAAATTCTTCGCGGTCTTCAGCTCTTTTGATAGCCTCCAGAGGAGTGCCGAGCAGTTTTACCGCCTGCTTCTCAAGCACCCCGGCTTTGGCCAGTTCGAGAGCCAAATTCAAACCGACCTGACCGCCTAGAGTGGGCAGCAGGCCGTCGGGTTTTTCCTTTTCAATCAGCTTGCTTAAGAATTCCGGTGTCAGCGGTTCTATATAGACACGGTCGGCCATGTTGGTATCGGTCATAATCGTTGCCGGATTACTGTTAATCAGGACTACCTCCATACCCTCTTCTTTCAGGGAACGGCAGGCCTGCGTGCCGGCATAGTCAAATTCTGCGGCCTGACCGATAATTATCGGACCCGAACCGATTACCATCACTTTTCGTATATCGCTTCTGACGGGCATTTACTCACCCCTGTTCAAACGCATTAAATCAATATACTCGTCAAAAAGGTAGGCGGATTCCTGCGGACCTGGCGAGGCCTCCGGGTGATACTGCACGGAAAAAACCGGCAGGTATTTGTGCCTGATTCCTTCTATCGTCCCGTCATTAAGATTTCTGTGGGTAACCTCAATAGGAAGGTTATCCAGGGATTTCTCCTCAACGGAATAGCCATGGTTATGAGATGTGATATATACCCTTGATGTCCGAAGGTCTTTCACAGGATGGTTGGCGCCGCGGTGACCAAACTTCATTTTGTAAGTTTTTGCGTCCAAAGCCAGGGCTAAAATCTGATGTCCCAGGCAGATCCCAAAAGCAGGTATGCTGGTTACTAATTCCTTTACAGTAGCGATAGTATGGGGAACATCGGCAGGATCGCCCGGCCCGTTGGAAATCAGGATTCCATCAGGCTGCAGGGATAATACCTCCTGCACGCTGATTTTTGGAGGAACAACAATAATCTCACAGTTTCTTTTCTGGAGATGGCGGATAATGTTTTGTTTTGAGCCGAGGTCAAATAATACGACACGATGTCCCGTGCCTTCTATAATGTAAATTTCCCTGGTGGCTACGGCAGTCACCAGATCCAGACCGCTGAGGAAAGGACTGCTTTCGGCCTCCCGGATAAGTTCTTCGGGAGTCTTGTTTTCAGTGCTGATGATTCCCCGCATTGTTCCGAAATTACGCAGGCGCAGGGTTAAACTGCGTGTGTCAACCCCGCTCAAGCCAATTATACCTTCCCGGTATAAAAAATCGGAGATATTTGAACTGGATCTCCAATTGCTTGGGCGTCCGCATTCCTCATACACGACAAATCCCCTAATCCCGGAATTTTTTGATTCAAAATCCTCCGTGTTGATACCGTAATTACCAATCAATGGATAAGTCATAACTACAATCTGTCCGCAATATGAGGGGTCAGTAAGAATCTCCTGATATCCCGTCATCCCCGTATTGAAAACTACTTCGCCCCACTGAGCGCCTTGTGCTCCAAAAGCATTGCCCGTAACAACCGTCCCGTCTTCCAAAGCAAGTGAAGCCTTCATTTTAATCAACATCCTCTGCCACTAAAAATTTTGATCTACAACAGGGAGGTTAAGTTATTTCAAGGTAACTACTACTACAGCGAAATATTGCTTATTTCGTTATGCGCGCTACGCCACGGGGACGGTTCCATCGCTTTCCCTCCGGTCCTTCGCTTCGCTCCGGAAGCGCTCGAACCGTCCCCATGGCTCCGCTAACTTTTAGTTTTCGCTGTAGTACTACTCAGGTTCAAAGGCACAGAGTAGCAAAGGCACAAAGTTTATTTGGTTTGCTATTATTGTAAGCATAAATTTTTGTCGCGCCAATCACAGGCTGAAAGCCTATGCCACTGGTTGTCTCTCTACCTACCGGCAGGCAGGTGTTGTTTTTTCTTATTCTTTATGCCTTAAGCGCCTTTGTCTCTTTGTGATGGATATCTATTATCCGGCATATTCAAAAACGATTTTTCCTCCAACGATAGTTAGTACGGGAATACCGGCAAGCATTCTGCCGGCAAACGGATTATTGCGCCCCTTGCTGACAAACCTTGCCGGGTCCACTTTTTCCGTCAGGGCGGGATCAATAACTGTAAGATCCGCATCCGCTCCCTCGGCCAGTATCCCTTTAGAAATACCCAGGATGCGCGCAGGGTTTGTCGTCATTTTCTCAACTGCGTCGAGAGGAGAAAGAATTCCTGTATTGACAAGTTCCGTCCAAACAAGCCCTACTGCAGTCTCCAGCCCTGAAATACCGAATGGAGCGTTATCAAATTCCACTTCCTTCTTTTCCCGCGCATGCGGAGCATGATCAGTGGCTATGACGTCAATTGTACCGTCACGCAATCCCTGCCTGACTGCATTCACATCTTCTTGTGTCCTTAAAGGAGGATTTACTTTAGCGCTGGTATCATACCCGGCAACCTCCCGGTCAGTCAGTGTAAAATGGTGAGGTGTCGCCTCTGCAGTAACCTTCAGTCCCCTATCTTTAGCCTGGCGGATTAACTGAACCGAACCCGCCGTGCTGACATGGGCTATATGCAGGCGGCACCCTGTATCTCCAGCAAGTATAAGATCACGTGCAATAATCACTTCTTCGGCTGCCGCAGGGATACCCTTTAATCCCAGCAAAGTGGAATAATATCCTTCATGCATCGCTCCCCGATCCGACAGACTGGTATCCTCACAGTGATCGATAACCGGCATATTAATCATCCTGGCGTACTGCATAGCCCTGAACATTATCGCAGCATTGGAAACACACCTGCCGTCATCCGAAAAAGCAACTGCTCCCGCTTCTTTTAAACCAGCCATTTCGGCAAGCTCTTCTCCCTTGCTGCCAACCGTGATGGCGCCTATCGGGAAAACATTAACTTTCCCCTCCTGGCGGGCTTTTTTTAAAATAAAAGCAATTACCGAACTGTTGTCGGCAACCGGATCAGTATTGGGCATACAGGCCAAACTTGTAAAACCTCCCCTGGCTGCAGCCATGGTTCCGGTAGCAATTGTTTCACTGTCTTCAAAACCCGGTTCTCTTAAGTGCGCATGAAGATCAATCAGGCCGGGCAGGACCAATTTTCCGGCCGCATCTATAATAACCGCCCCGTCCGTTTCAAGGTTATTGCTCAGTACAGCGATCTTTCCGTCTGCAATCAAAACATCTGCGCTGAATATTTTCTTTTGATCCGGGCTGATCAGTGTCCCTCCTTTGATCAGCAGCTTCATTAAGCGTCGCCCCCTCCTGCAAGCAGGTATAAGACAGCCATCCGGACAGCCACCCCGTTGGTTACCTGTTCATTGATTACCGATTGAAGGCTGTCGGCGACTTCCCCTGATATTTCTATTCCCCTGTTCATGGGGCCAGGATGCATTACCAGAGCATCTTTTTTAGCCAGGGAAAGCCTTTCGCGGTTTAAGCCAAAAAGGCGCGCATATTCCCTGAGACTGGGAAACAGTCCGGCCTTCTGTCTTTCTAGTTGGATCCGGAGCATAATAATTACATCCGCATCCTTTATTGCTTCATTAATATTGCAGTAAACAGCGGCGCCTGTCCGTCCAATATCAGCCGGCAGCATGGTGGCGGGACCGCAGACCGATACACTGGCGCCCATTTTTAAAAATCCCCAGATGTTGGATCTCGCCACACGGCTGTGCAATATGTCCCCTACAATAACTATTTTCAAGCCGTTAAGGACACCCTTCTTTTCCCTGATAGTAAACAGATCCAGAAGTCCCTGGGTCGGGTGTTCATGAGCGCCGTCACCTGCGTTAACAACTGAGGCCCCTATCCACCCGGTCAGCAAATTTGCGGCGCCTGCCATCGGATGCCGGATAATCACAACATCCGTACCCATGGCTTCTATAGTGCGGGCCGTATCTTTCAGACACTCCCCCTTAACCACACTGCTGGCCGATGAGGAAATATTAATTACATCAGCGTTTAAAAACTTTGCGGCCAGCTCAAAAGAGGTCCGTGTCCGCGTACTTGGTTCGTAAAACAGGTTGGTAATAGTGCGTCCGCGCAAAGTCGGCACTTTTCTGACCGGACGGGAGACTATTTCCTTCATTGCAACCGCAGTGTCAAGGATCAGTTCTATTTCATGGACATCTATATGCTCAAGCCCGATCAGGTTTTTCTTTTGAACCATGGTCTGTTCCTCTTCCTGGAAATTTATCCCTCACCCAGGATAAAGACACCTTCCTGTCCGTCTATTTCCTGTAAACGCACGGCGACTATCTCTTTGCCTGATGTGGGAGTGCTTTTGCCTATGTAATCAGCGCGAATCGGCAGTTCACGGTGGCCGCGGTCAACAAGTACAGCCAGTTGGATTATATTCGGCCTGCCGAGGTCCATTATTGCATCCATAGCCGCCCTGATTGTTCGTCCTGTATAAATAACATCATCAACCAGGATAATTTTTTGATTCTTAACCGGAAACGGGACCTCCGTACGGCGTAAAATAGGCTGATGGGCTAAAGTGGTCAAATCGTCCCTGTACAAGGTTATATCGAGTACTCCGACAGGGATTTCCTTATTTTCAATTTCCCTGATGTAACCGCTTAACCGGTTTGCCAGCGGTACGCCCCTGCGCTGGATACCTATTAAGGCTATCTTTTCGGTCCCTTTGTTTCTTTCAATTATTTCATGCGCAATTCTGACCAGAACCCGCCGGATACCTTCTTTATCCAGAATCTGCGCCTTTTGTCGCATCTTCTCCGACATATTTAAAACTCCCCTGCAATTAAAAATGCCTGCTCACACTCCCGGCGAGCAGGCATAATTTATCTGCGTATTCTATCTTCCTTGCCGGCCTCACCGGACCGTCTTAAAGGATTATAAGTTTTAAAAAGTTTATCAGAAATCGCCCTTTATGTCAACACCTTGCTTTCGAAACGTCCGATGGTTATTAGAACTGGAGAAAAAGACAATGTTTTCCTTTTCTTTTTGCTCCAAAACACTGGACTTAGCTGGTTAGTTATACTAAAATGTCATGTAAGCATTAATTCCCCGGAGGTATTTCATGGCAACTGTAATACCCTTTAAAGGAATTCGTTATAGCCCGGGTGCGGGAGCAATGAACCTCCTGATAACACCGCCCTACGATGTTATCAACGAAGAGAAACAGGAATATTTCTATCAACTGCATCCTAATAATATTATCCGCCTTGAATATGGAAAATCCTATCCTTCTGATACAGAGGCTGATAACCGGCATACTCGCGCAGCCGCGGTATTTTCCAGATGGCTTAAAGAAGGAATTTTAAAGCAGGAAAGTTCGCCCGCCATATATCTCTGCCAGGAAAAATTTATCCATGAAGGCTTCGAAAAAACCCGCAGCAGTTTTATCTGCAGTGTTAAATTAGAAGAATATGAAAAAGGCATAGTTATCCCGCACGAAGAAACAATACCGAAGCATAAGGCTGATCGGCTATCGTTAATGCAGGCCTGCCAGGCTAATTTCAGCCCTATTTTCGGTCTATATGTCGACCCGGACGGAACTGTAGAAAAAGCAGTTTCTGCACAGATGCAGCGAGATCCGGATATTAACTTTACAGATGAAGATAAACATCATCACAGTGTTTGGATAATAACTGACAACAGCGTCATCTCCAATGTTCAACACTTTATGGCTGAGCAGCGCATTTTCATTGCTGATGGCCATCACCGTTATGAAACAGCTTTGGCTTACCGGGACTGGCGCAGGAAACTGGAAAAAGCGCCGCTTGAAGAGCACAGTTACGACTACATAATGATGAGTCTGGTTAGTTTAAATGATCCCGGACTCGTTATACTCCCTACTCACCGTCTTGTCCGGAATAATAATATTGAAGCCGAAAAGATGTTCAGTCTCTTAGGCGATTATTTTAATCTGGAAATCTTCCCCCCGGGGGAAGATCATGAAAATTTAAATTTTTTCATGAACGCTCTTAAATGCGGATCAAAACAGGATAAAAAAACAGAAGCGGTTCAACACAAAAGCACAATTGGACTCTATACAGGCAAAGGCGCTTTGTGTCTGCTTACACTGAAGGAAGCAATCACGTTGCCGCCTTATGCTCCCGCAGGACATTCTCCGGTCTGGCAAAAGATGGACGTGTCGCTCCTCCATTATTTTATTTTTAAAAAATTATTATCCATCGGAGAAGATAAGTGGACTGATGAAAATCATGTTTATTACAGCAGGAATGAAGATGAACTGCTGTCCTTGGCAGATGCGGGAAACTATCAATTTGCTTTTTTCTTGAACCCTACACCTATCGAAGAAATGACCTTTGTGGCTCTTAACGGTGAAAAACTGCCTCAAAAATCAACCTATTTTTATCCCAAGATTATCACCGGCCTGGTAATCAACATATTATAGCCTTACCGGGTGATTCCGCCGCCGAACAGGCTGCCTTGAATATTTACAAAGGTGCTGGGAACCTCACCGACGATAATGCTTTCCGCCAGGGGAACACTTGTCGCGATACCCGATTCGGCGTACATGGACGGGATCACAACTTTGACTCTGGTTGTAAAATTTAACCAGATTTTATGGCGTGTTTGATTTATTCCGGCAGGTTCGAATTTATCATCAACATTAACCTCCACCGTTCCTGCAGGAATTATGGTTACCCTTATTCTTGGTCCCATTGAAGAAAAAACGTACAGACCCGTAATCTGTCCCAGTGGGACAGAAATGGTCTGGCCCTTTAACTTTTCAAGTGTGCGGTTGACAGTCAGGACAACGTCGGCAGCCATTCTGGTAACCCTTACAGTATTGGCCTGCATAAAGACAATCCGCCCCTGATCATCTTTCTGAACCTGGACAAAATCCTGATACTGAAGATTGTTATCCCAGACTTCCTCCTGAACTGTACGGTTGATTGCCTCTGTTGCCAGTTGGGTTGCCCTTATCTCGGCAATCTTGAGTATTGTTGTGCGCATCAAATGATCAAACCAGAAAACAAATACTAAAAGAAGCATAATGGGTAATAACCACTGTAGAAACAATAGAAAAGGCCGTCGCCTTTTAAACAATGGTTTTCACCTCACTATGTAATATATGATTTCATTTTCTAAAAATTAACTGGTCTGATAGATTTAAACTTTTAGTTTGCTAAATTTTCTTTTTCCGCATTGAACAATCATATTGTCCTGCGGAATAAGTAAATAAGCCGGTTCCTCAATCCTGATCCCGTTTATCTTAACGGCGCCTTGAGTTATCAACCGCCTCCCCTCGCTAGTGCTTGCAGCCATCTCCAGCAGGACCATTAACCTTGGCAGCCAAATCGAACCATCCTGCAAAATATCTGCTTTTATCCCGTAGACGGGAATCTGATCAGGGAGTTCCTTTTGTTGGAATACTTTTTTAAATTCTTCCTCAGCCTGCTTTGCAGAATATTCATCATGATAGAAAGACACTATTTCATAGGCAAGTCTCATCTTGGCGTCTCTGGGGTGAAGTTTACCGCTCTTGAAATCAGCGGATATTTCGGACAGCTCCTTTAACCCCAAGGGCGTTACCAACTCAAAGTAACGCATGATTAATTCGTCGGGTATTGACATTGTTTTACCGTACATCTCACGGGGTATCTCATCAATTCCGATATAGTTGCCCAGGCTCTTGCTCATTTTCTGAACCCCGTCCAGGCCTTCCAGAATAGGCATCATCAGAGCCACCTGAGGTTCCATGCCGTATTCTTTTTGGAGAGTCCTCCCCATTAAAAGGTTGAATTTCTGGTCTGTTCCGCCTACTTCAATATCGGCTTTTAAGACTACAGAGTCATAACCCTGCATGAGAGGATAAAAAAACTCGTGGACGCCAACCGGCAGACCCTCTTTGAAGCGCCTGTTGAAGTCTTCCCGTTCAAGCATTCTGGCGATTGTATATTTTGCCGCCAGTTCAATTACCTCCTGGAAGGTTAAGGGCGACAGCCACTGACTGTTTAAAAAAAGCTTGGTCCGGGCAGGATCCAGAACTTTAAAGATTTGTTTTTCATATGTGCTTAAGTTTGCTTTTACTTCACTCTCGGTTAGCTGAGGCCGGGTTTCAGATTTTCCTGTCGGATCGCCGATCCGCGCCGTAAAATCACCAAGGATGATCTTTATCTCATGTCCCAGTTCTTGAAATTGCCGCACTTTCTGAAGTACTACGGTATGACCCAGGTGGATATCCGGCGCCGTCGGGTCCAAGCCCAATTTTATACACAGGGGTTTTCCCGTTTTAACTGAGCGTTCCAGTTTTTTTATCAGATCATCCTCCGGAATAATCTCCGCAGTACCCCTTCTAATTACCTCCATCTGTTCTTTGAAGCTTTGCAAAACCTTGCTTCCCCTTTCCAAAAAACATGTTGAGTCTTATTATTTATCTATATGTGCTTAATTGTATTATTGATGAACAAAGCCAGTCAAGTTTTTTAAAAACATCCTTATTATTAAATCGCTTGCCAAAATTTTGTAAAATTAATCATTAAGCAAAAGACAACAAATATGTTATAATGTTTTGAAGAAAAGGAGGATTAAAATTGCCGAAGAAACGTAAAAAGCGGCTCAACCCTGCGCGGTTAGTCCTTCTTATTGTTTTAATAGCCTTTTTGATTTCGATAAGCGGCGGTCTTTTTCTCCTAGCAACAAGTATCATGGATTTGCCCGCATTGGATGAAAACAAACTATACTCCAGCGCGGCAAGTTCCTACTATGATCAGGACGGTAATTTATTCGCCAGGATAGGTGAGGAAAACCGTGAAATAATCAAGATAAAAGACATTCCCGCCTCTACTCAGAACGCGTTTATCGCAATCGAAGATGTGCGCTTTAAAAGCCACCATGGAGTTGATTTACGGGGAATTGCGCGCGCCCTCTGGCGTGACTTAACAGGCGGCAATATGGAACAAGGCGCGAGTACAATTACCCAGCAGTTGGTCAAACTTTCATTTTTAACCCCTGAGAAAAAAGTAAAAAGAAAAATCCAGGAAGCAATCCTTTCCTTAATGGTAGAGCGCCGCTATTCCAAGGGAGAAATCCTGGAAATGTATTTAAACAAAGTTTATTTCGGCAACGGGGCATATGGAATACAATCCGCAGCACGTACGTACTTTGACAAAAATGCAGATCAATTAACCCTCTCCCAGTCAGCTTTTCTTGCCGGCTTATTAAAATCTCCCAACTATTATTCATTACCTGAAAAGGCAACTGCCAGGCGCGATGTTGTCCTGGACGCCATGTTTAAGTACGGTTTTATTACCCGGAACCAGACTGACGAAGCTAAAAAAGAATCTCTGAACATAGAAGAAGGATTAAAAAAAAATCTTTACCCGTACCCCTACTTCATTGATTTTGTAACCAAACAGCTGATCGAAGACTTCGGCGAAGATACTGTTTATAAAGGCGGGCTGCAGGTATATACAACCATGGACAGGCAGGCGCAGCAGGCGGCTGAAACAGCCCTGGCCAGTTCGAAGAACTTTCCCGCTTCCTGGCGCGATTCGCAAAATATATTGCAGCCTGAAGGAGCGGCTGTGTTTGTTGATCCTCAAACCGGCTACATCAGGGCATTAGTCGGCGGCCGTGAGCATACCCACCAATTGCAGTTGGACAGGGCGTCAATGGCGCGCCGCCAGCCGGGATCCTCCTTTAAACCGATTATCGATTACGCCCCGGCTATAGAGTTAAAGGGAATGGGACCTGCCTCTGTAATCGACGATATTCCGGTAAGCTACGGCTCATACACACCGCATAACTATGACGGCGCTTACCTTGGCCTGATTACTATGCGCACAGCGGTTACACGCTCGATAAACATTCCCGCTGTGAAAACACTTGTCGATCATGTCGGAATTACCAACGCAATAAATTTTGCCAAGGGCCTGGGTATTACTGTAGATCCTAATAGTGGCGCAAGTATGGCCCTTGGCGGGCTGACCAGAGGGGTAACGCCGTTGCAAATGGCCGCCGCTTACTCCGCATTTGCCAATGGCGGTTTTTATATTAAACCGGAAGCCATCCTGAAAGTAGAAGACCAGGAAGGTAAAGTTTTAAAGGAGTATAAATCAGACCCACAGTTGGCCATGAAGCCCACAACCGCCTTTTTAATTACCAGCATGCTGAAGGATGTTATAGATCATGGCACGGGAGCAAATGCGCGTTTAAACCGGCCGGCGGCTGGAAAAACTGGAACAACCGACGAGGGCAAGGATCTCTGGTTTGTCGGATACACACCCAGCCTCGCCGGAGCAGTCTGGATTGGCTACGACACTCCCAAACCAATGCCCCAGGAATTTGGCGGGCGTTACCCGGCGCTGATCTGGAAGCAGGTTATGCAGGAAGCTTTAAAAAATATACCCGCAACTGGTTTTCGTCAGCCTGCGGGAATAACAACAGCTACTATCGATAATAAATCAGGTCTTTTACCCGGTCCAAATACCCCGCCGGAGGATATGACAACAGATCTTTTTGTCAATGGGACGGTTCCTACTGAAATTGACAACACACATGTCCTTGTGGAAGTATGCGCTCAAACAGGTTTGCTGGCCAGTGAATATTGTCCGGACAGAATAGCCAAGATTATGATTAAGTTGCCCTATTCACTTCCGGATCAAGTTGCTGATAAAGTTGCTGACCACCTGATCCGGGCGCCGGAGAAGGTCTGCGCTGAACACAGACCGGGACTGGAAATCCCGTCTGTACAACCCGGGTTTGAACAGGAATTGCCTTTTTTATTGGATCAATAACCGGCTTCTTTAAAAGGCTGCCTGGCTATGTCCCTGACAGTTTTACCGGCGCCTTTTAAAATTTGCTAAGTTTAAAGAACACCCTCGTTAAAATTATCAAAAGACATTAAACTTCCGTCTTCAGATATTTCGTAAATCTGGACGCCTTCCTTGCATAAACGGTATTCAACACAACAATCCCAGCAGTAATACTGGTCTATACCAACTTTACCGCTCGCCCTGCCTCCGCATACCGGACAGTTCACTTTCAATACCTCCTGTAAAAAACAATCCTTTCGGCTTGATTATACCCGTCAGGATCGAAAATATACGCGGTAAAGTACTATATAAACCTTTCAACAGCTTCCCGCAACTGACGCGCAAATCCCGTTTTGAGCAATTCCGGCACGTTGCCGATGGCTTCTTCAAGATGAGCGTCGTAATCCAAAGAACCAAGGAAAGGGACTTCTAAGTCCTCCAATTTATTCCTTAAAGGTTCGCTTTCCTTTCTTTTCATGTTCTCCAGTATGCCGATAATTTTCATATCCAGTTCCTTAAGCACCTGGAGCTCTTTTTTCATGACATCCAGGGCAACTTTGGAGGGAGTGGCGACAAGCAGGTATTTCATCCTTTTAATCAGCCTGATCGCGTCAAGAGCGGGGTCTCCCAGACCGGGCGGCATATCCACGAACAGGTAATCAAGCATGCCCCATTGAGTTATGGCCAGCAGTTCTGTAATAGCATTGGACACCTCGCTTCCGCGTAAAGCCCAGGGGCAGCCGGCTGTAAAAGAAATAACCGACATAAAACTAATCCCGTTTACCTTTGGAGGTACAATGCCTTTTTCTTCTTCCGGGTATAAGTTGTCCGTTCCCAGGATGATATGAGCGCAAGGCCCGCAAAAATCAAGATCCAGCAGGCCGACCCTGCGCCCGTTTTCTGCAAGAACAAGAGCTGAAGCAGCGGCAACAATACTTTTACCGATACCGCCCTTCCCTCCCGATACGGCAATAATATTTTCCACCTTTTCCAATCTTCTGTCGATAACACTTAACCTTGGATCCATACTCTGGTTAAAGCACTCCTTCGATAGACTGAATCCAGACACCCCGGCCTTTGATTATTTCAAAATCAGGTGTTCCACATCCGGGGCAACGCATAAAGACATGGGCGGTTTCAGGAATAAAGTGGATTGACTCATTCTCGTCTTCCTTTAAATGCGATAAATCCCGAAACTCCCATTCTTTCCCGCACACCTTGCATTTCAATGCGCTTGACTCAACCTCCAGGTCAATAACATCCGCATCCAAAAACATGTCGTCATAAATCTCTTTTATGTTTTCCAGGGCAAATTTAAAAATATCCAGATCAATCTGCTGCAGTTCTCCAATTCTAACCTGTACTTTTGTAATTTGCTTGATATTTTGTTTTTCAGCTTCCTGATGGACTGTTACAATTACAGCCTCAGCAAGCGCCCACTCATGCATGCATACCACAACCTAACAATTTTAGATATTTCTTTTTTTACAGCCCTGATTAGTTTGGGCAAAACCTTCTGCACCGGAGCAGACAGGCTGCAGTTTATTGTTATCTCTTTGGGCTGTATTCCAAAAATAATTGTTGGCGGCAATTTGTTCAGCTCTTTTGCCGCCAACAATACTTCCGGTAAATTTGTTTCGTGCAGAGAGAGTTTATTATACATATTATCTGTCTTTGCACTTAAAAATAATTCTTCTGCCGTCAAACGGAAAATAGTTCCCGGCTCAAGATGAGCTTCCATACAATCAATTATAATCGCAAAATCAGCGTCCTCCAGAAGGAATAACAGGTCGAAACCGGCGGCGCCGCCGTCTATAATCTCAACCCTGGGATCTAAATTTTCTTTGGACAGTTCATCTACAGCGTGTACGCCCACTCCTTCATCGCCCTGCAGAAAATTTCCAATCCCGATTACAACGAGCTTTTTTCCGTTTTCAGGCATTTTCTAGTTCCTTAGCTTAAATGATAAATCTCTTTGCCTCACAATCCCCTTTTATTTCCAGGACATGTACCGCACAGGCAATGCAGGGGTCAAAGGCGCG
>DIEU01000026.1 GCA_002418775.1 Firmicutes bacterium UBA5766 | reverse complement strand
TCCTATGTCATGAATGGAAATTAAATAGGGCTGTGAATAGTAACCGTACATTTTGCTTCCTTGTGCAGGCCAGCCGTAATTCTACGCTGTTACTGTCAAAACCGCCGGTAATTGCCCCTTGCCAGACAGTACATTTCCGCTTACATAAATACATTTAAAAAGGTTTTATTTATTATTATAAAGTTTTATTGGGGCTAAAGAAGGCCTTAGCCGGCAATTATGACGTAATTATTGTTGATCTGATGCTTCCCGGGTATGGACGGTTATGAAATCATCAAAGAGATCAGAAAAAGATTTGATATTCCAGTAATGGTGGTCTCGGCCAAGGATGAGGACGTCAGCAAGATCAGGGGCCTGGAGTACGGCGCTGACGACTATCTGACTAAACCGTTCAGCCCCGGGGAACTGGTAGCCAGGATCAAATCTCATGTCAGAAGGTATGAGCGGCTCAAGGGCAGCCTGGTACCTTTTGAGGTAATCAGCCACAAGGGGATGGAAATCAACACTGCTTCCCGTAAGGTATACGTCAACGGCAGGGAAGCGCAGTTGACCGCCAGGGAATATGAACTGCTGGTATTCCTCGCCTCCAATCCCGGCATTGTCTTCACAAAAGAACATCTTCTCACCCGCATCTGGGGCGCCGATTATTACGGGGATACGGCGACAATAGCCGTGCATATCCAGAAAATAAGAAAAAAGATCGAAAAAGACCCGTCCAGCCCGGAGTTTATTGAGACTTTGTGGGGAACAGGGTACAGGTTCAATAAGTAAACCGTTCTTTGTCCATGTCCACTGGCTATTTTTTAAAAATCTCAAAATTTTTTTGGTTTGCTCCTAATCCACATCTTTTTCTATCGGCAACCCAGCCAGTTCAACTTTACCACAATTTATAACTTCATCCGTCATTATTTCTTGACAGGGTTTGATAACCATGGGAAGATTATAAAAAGATTATCAAGAAAACGCCGCGGGAGAATTGAAAGAGAAGGACGAACAATGGCCTATAAAGACTTAAGAGATTTTATAAATATTTTGGAGCAAAGGAGTTTATTAAAAAGAATCAAGACCACGGTTGACTCCGAGCTGGAAATTACTGAAATAACCGATAGGATTTCCAAGACCGGCGGGCCGGCTCTCTTCTTTGAAAATGTTCAAGGTTCCCCTTATCCGGTAATAATCAATGCTTTTGGGAGCATGGAACGAATGTGCCTGGCTCTTGAAGTTGACGTTCTGGATGAAATAGGAGAGAGGATCCGTCAAATGTTGCAACCCCCCGACATGGACGGCATCATCAGTAAACTTATGGCTCTTCCAAAGCTAAGTAAACTCGCTTCTTATTATCCGGTATCGGTAAAGAAGGCGCCCTGTCAGGAAGTAGTGGAAAATGATAATCCGGATTTGAACGTACTTCCTGTCTTAAAGTGCTGGCCCGGTGATGGAGGCCGATTTATCACTCTTCCGCTGGTTTTTACAAAAGATCCGGTTACGAAAAAGCAAAATGTGGGGATGTACCGTATGCAAGTTTATGACGGGAAAACCACAGGCATGCACTGGCATCTTCATAAAGACGGCGCTTACCATTTTACGCAGCATTTACAGCAAGGGAGCGGCAAAATGGAAGTAGCGGTCGCTCTTGGAGGAGACCCGGCAACTATTTACGCAGCTACTGCGCCTTTACCCAGGGGCTTTGACGAAATGCTTTTTGCCGGCTTTTTACGCAGTGAGCCGGTGGAAATGGTCCGCTGCAGGACTGTAGACCTGTCAGTGCCTGCTCAGGCCGAATTTATCCTTGAAGGTTATGTTGACCTGTTGGAAAAACGCCTCGAGGGACCATTTGGAGATCATACGGGTTATTATTCAGCGGAAGATTTTTATCCGGTATTCCATTTAACATGCCTGACTCGACGTCGTGACCCTCTTTATCCGGCGACAATAGTCGGACGGCCACCGATGGAGGACTGTTATCTGGGCAAGGCTACTGAACGTATCTTTTTGCCGCTGTTGCAGTTGCAGTCGCCGGAGATGAAGGATCTTAACCTTCCTATAGAGGGTGTATTTCATAACTGTGCCGTGGTGTCCATCAAAAAACAATACCCGGGACATGCAAAAAAAGTTATGAATTCGATTTGGGGTATGGGATATATGATGTTTACCAAAATGATAATTGTGGTTGATGATTCTGTCGACGTTCAGGATATGGCGACTGTGTGGTGGAAGGTATATAACAATATAGACGCCCGCCGGGATGTCGTAATCGTGGATGGCCCGCTGGACGTGCTTGACCATGCTTCGCCGGCTCCTAACTATGGTTCCAAGATGGGAATAGACGCTACTAAAAAATGGCCGGAAGAGGGACATCGCAGACCATGGCCGGACGACATCATAATGAGCGAGAAGATAAAAAACTTGGTCAATCAGAGGTGGACTTCTTATGGCCTGGACTAAGATGCGCAAACTGGCTGAACTTATCAAGTGGGAACATACGATTTTTGCCCTGCCTTTTTCATATATGGGCTCATTCCTTGCGGCGCAGGGTTGGCCGGCCGGCGCTAAAATTTTTTGGATTACTGTTGCTATGGTTGGAGCCCGCAGCTCAGCAATGGCTTTTAACCGGTTAATTGACCGGCAGATTGACTCGCGTAACCCTCGAACAGCCGGGCGGCACTTGCCCATGAGATTGGTTACAAGTACTGATGTTCTGCTCTTGATTATCGTTTCGCTGGGACTGCTTATTCTTGCTGCGACACAGCTCAATCCGCTTTGCGTGAAGCTGCTGCCTTTTGTACTATTACTTGTAATTTATCCCTACACGAAAAGATTTACCTGGCTCAGCCATTTCATATTGGGGATGGCAATCGGCTGCGCTCCCATGGGGGGCTGGATCGCGATCACCGGCAAAATTCATCCGGCAACAATACTGCTTGGATTAATTGTCTGTTTCTGGGTCGCAGGGTTTGATATTATTTACGCGACCCTTGACTATGATTTTGACCGCAAGGAAGGGCTATATTCGATACCGGCCAGGTTTGGCATAAAAAATGCGCTGTTAATCGCTCGCTTGTCGCACGTTATGGTGGTTATTTTGCTTATCGTTTTAGGAGTCTATTTGCGTTTGGGTTATTTTTATGCGGCAGGTGTAATGATTACCGCTGTATTGCTGCATTACGAGCATTATCTCGCCAGCCCTGAAGATTTAAGCAAGGTGAACCTGGCTTTCTTTAATGTAAACGGAACCATTAGCATTATTCTATTCGTTGCTGTATTTTTAGCAGTATTTATGTGATGGAACGGGGGGAAATGATATCGGACGGTATATAATAGCCATCAGCGGCGCGAGCGGTTGTATTTACGGCTGGCGTCTTGTTGAAGTTTTAGCCGATCAGGGACATTCCCTTTATCTTTTAATTACTGACCCTGCTAAACAGGTGATGACTTTTGAGATGGGTTGGAATATCAGTGGGGATATCGCAGAACAGTGGGAAGCTATAACCCGGCGCCTGGGCCCTGGACGGTCACAAAAAATCAATTATCTCGATTACCATGATCTAACAGCGGTAATCGCCAGCGGATCAGTCAAAAGTGACGGGATGATAGTTATCCCCTGCAGTATGGCCACGGTAGCCGGTATCGCTCATGGCCTCGCCCGGAATTTGGTTGAGCGATCAGCGGATGTAATATTAAAGGAAAAACGTCCGCTTGTGCTTGTCCCGCGGGAAACGCCCTTGAATCAAATTCATTTACAAAACCTTTTATCGCTTTCCAGGATGGGGGTTACGATCCTTCCGGCCATGCCCGCATTTTATACGAAGCCCCGGACAATAACCGGACTTGTCGATTTTATTGCCGGCAGGGTAATGGATCAATTGGGGCTGGACCATCAGCTATACGAGGAGTGGGGAGATACTTAACATAAGCGCGGATCGATTTGGCAAGTTGGTTTTTAGATAGAGATTAGTAAGGATTAGTAAGGATTAGTAAGGATTAGTAAGAAAGAAAGAAGAGAGGAGAAAGAATAAGTGATTCAGAAGAGCAAGATATTTTTTTTGTTAGGGGTTTTATTTCTTGGGGTATTAATTCTGGGAACCGGGTGTGATAATAAAAAGGAGCAAGCGAAGCCCTTAAAGATTGGTGTCCTGCCTGTAGAAGACTCTTTGCCATTTTACGTAGCCCAGGAAAAAGGTTATTTTGCAGAGGAAAATGTTAAAGTAGAGCTGGTTCCTTTCCAGAGCGCTGTAGAGCGTGACAGCGCTTTTCAGGCCGGGGCGATTGACGGAGAAATAACAGACCTGATAGCCGCAGCCTTGCTGAAAAACGCCGGTGTTGACCACCAGATTGTTACAACTACACTGGGAATAAAACCGGGTGAAGGGCGTTTTGCCATTCTGGCCGCGCCTGGCTCCGGTATTAACACAGCAGAGCAGTTAAAAGGAGTGGAAATCGGTGTTTCACAGAACTCCATTATCGAATATGTCACTGATCAGTTATTGCAAAAACAGGGTTTTAAGCCTGGCGAAATAAAAAAGATTGTTGTTCCCAAGATACCGGTGCGCATGGAAATGCTTTTCAAAAATCAAATTAAAGCCGCCACTTTACCGGACCCTCTGGCAACCTATGCGGAATCCAAGGGAGCTAAAGTAATTTTGGATAATAGTAAAGAAGATATTTCACAGGTTGTTTTAATTTTTCATACAGAAGTACTAAAATCACGGGATAAAGAGGTAACCGGAACTCTGCAGGCTTATGCCAGAGCCATAAAAGAAATAGACGCCAATGCGGAAAGCTACCGGGCTCTGTTCACGGAGAAAGCCGGCGTTCCGGAAGAGATTAAAGACACATACCGGATACCTAATTTTTCTTTGCCGGAAACGCCTACCCAAGCACAGTTTGATCGGGCTATTAACTGGATGCTGGATAAGGGGCTGTTAAAGAAAGCATTGAGTTATCAAGACATGGTAAATGGTGGTTTTATTGGCAAATGATCTGGTAAATATAGAAAAACTGCAAGTCTCTTATAGAAAGTCCGGGTCCCTGGTACCCGCGCTGGAAAACGTCGATTTGTACCTGGAACAGGGGCAGACATGCACGGTTATAGGACCGTCCGGATGTGGTAAAAGCACACTGTTATTCATTCTGGCAGGGTTGTTCACCGATGCGGAAGTGGAAGTCAGGGGCCGCGTTTTATGCCCTGAAAAACACAGGATGGCATTAATTTTGCAGGATTACGGCTTGCTTCCCTGGAAGACAGTTTGGGATAACGCAATGCTTGGTTTGAATATCAGGGGGATGTCAAACGAGGCAAAAAAGGGAGGTTTAGTAAAAATACTGCAAGATTTAGGAATCTGGGAGTTTAAAGACCGTTTCCCCGCTCAACTTAGCGGAGGCCAACGGCAACGCGTGGCGATCGCCCGCGCGCTGGCGCTGGAGCCTGAGCTTCTGCTCATGGATGAACCCCTGTCTTCTCTTGATGCGCTTACACGTGAAGCGCTTCAAGAATTGCTGCTTGATATTTGCCGGAAAACAAAAATGTCCCTGATCCTTGTAACTCACAACATTGAAGAAGCCGTACTGCTAGGACGGCAAGTATTGGTCATGTCGCCGGGTCCGGGACGAATTTTAAACGTGCTGGAAAACAGTTCTGCGGGCAATATCGGCTATCGCAATCAGCAAGCCTACTTTGAAAGATGCCTGAAAATAAGGAAAATACTGGAACGGGGCATAAACGATGCATGTTAATCCTTCCGTGAAAAGTTTCAGCAATTATTTTATAGCTGCTCTTTTTTTAATATTGCTCTGGCAGTTGATTAGCCTTTGCATGGCTGACCTTGCGTTACCCGGCCCCATTCATGCGATACACGCCTTTATAACGGGACTTGACAACGGCATATCCAGAAATCTTCTTTTCAGTGCTTTTCGTGTAGTTATAAGCATTTTGCTGTCGACATTGCTGGCAATCCCTTTGGGGCTTCTGTTGGGCAGGGAAACTCATCTTGACCGTTTCCTTGGTCCGGTAATTTATCTAATCTATCCGATACCTAAAATTGTTTTTCTTCCGGTTGTGCTTTCCCTTTTTGGCCTGGGTAACTGGGCAAAGATTTTTTTAATTTCCCTACTCATATTTTTTCAAATACTGGTTACGGCACGAGACGCGGCGAAATCGGTGGAAAGACTCTATCTCTATTCGGTAAAATCCCTGGGCGCCTCACGAAAAGATATTTATCGGCATGTTATTTTACCGGCGTGCCTTCCCGAGATATTTACCTCCTTGAGAATAGGTCTTGGAGCGGCTATTGCCGTTCTGTTTATCACTGAAACTTTTGCCAGCAGCGAGGGAGTAGGATTTTATCTGATGGATTCGTGGTCACGTATGGCTTACAACGAGATGTATGCCGGAGTAATAGCAATGAGTCTTCTGGGACTTGTTTTATACATAATTTTAGATTGGCTGGAGAAGAAGATTTGTCCGTGGAAATTCTTATACTAATTCTGGTATTGATTAAGGAGGGTGATCAATGGGAAAGAAATTAATCATCCGCTGGGGTTTGAATATTGCGGGGATTATTTTAACCGCTTATCTTGTCGAGGGTTTTGACGTAACATTTTTGGCGGCCATATTCGGCTTTATTTTGCTTGGTTTTGTTAACGCTACAATCCGCCCGGTCCTTATTTTGCTGACTTTACCAATTAACTTGATCACTTTGGGCTTATTTACACTGGTAATCAATGGGCTGATGCTATGGCTGGTCAGCGCGTTAATCAAAGGCTTTGATATAGCAAACTTTTGGGTGGCTCTGCTTTCAGCTTTGATTATTATGATTATCAGTTCGATAATCAGCTTTTTAATCAAAGATTGACAGCCTGTTTTTTGTTTTCCACAGCAACCACTATTTACATAGAGGTAAGTATGTGAATCTGACGAATAATAGTAATAAAAATTGAAGGGGCTTCAGTGGAGAGATTATTTGCCCGAAAAAGAAAAAAGGAGAATTCTTTGGAGAGGAGGTTTATTTTCGGAATTTTTTAGGAATACGCATGAGATCGGATTTTCTTTAATGTTCCGGATAAATAAAAAAGATGATCAATTGTACGGAAGAAGCAGTTAGGAGAATCATGCCAGGTGTTTTGAATGAATATTTAAAAAACAACCCCGGAGTTTGCACCTGCAGTATCTGTCAGGAAGATATACTAGCGCTGACTTTAAACGAACTGCCTCCTCACTATGCCGTTTCTCTGGCTGGAGAGATTTTTACCGAAGTCAGCTTAGAATTGATCGGAGGCAAAGCCCAGATTGTGTCAGTAATTACAAAAAACATCAAGAGAGTTTCCAATAATCCGCGGCACAAATAGTTTTGTAAACAAAGAATAAATGCAGCCGCATTGTCTTTTTTATGGAGAAAGACATGCATGCAGCTGCAGTTTTTATAACGGAACCGCTAACACAATGGTCATTTAATATGATTTACTACGTCCGGGTTTCTTGGCGGCGTGGGCGGATCCTCGCCGGTTTTGTAACCGAGCGCCACAGTGCAAATGTGGCTGTAGCCTGTGGGGATGCCCAATTCATTTTTCAGGTCGTTGTCTCTGTATATTGAGAAAAGGTAACCGGAAGATGTGATCAGGCATGAGCCAATGTTCAGTGATTCTGATGCCAATGTAATATTTTGTGCTGCCGCTCTGCAGTCAATCTGAATAAAAGGCGCCTTTTCTTCACCTGAAATCAAGATTACCGTGGGAGCATTGTAAAAAGTGTTGTAGTCCGGGGAACTTGCCCTGTCAACCAGGGGCGCAATACGTGAATCAAGCATGTTTTTTTTAATTCTTTGGACCATTTTATCGAGCAGGTCCTTATTCTGGATTAGTGTGAAATGCAATTTCTGACGGTTCATCGCATTGGGAGCGAGCAGGGCCGAGTTTAAGATCTCCTGCGCCTCTGAATCTGCTATCTGTTCATCCTTGAATTTCCTAATACTTCTCCTGCGCTTGATAACTCTAATAATTTCGTTCATCTGAATCACTTTCTTCCTACGAGTAAATTACCAATTAACAACACCTGAGACAAATTTATCATGAGAGCCTGTATATGTCAAAGTAAGAGTTTTAAATGTCTATGGGCGTTCACTAAAAGCAGACATCGGCTTTTGTTGTCCTGATACCAATACTTGACCCGCCTGGTGGGCAGATAAAAATGAGAAGCGCCGGCGCCGATTCCGTTTGCCAAAAAAGTTAAGCAGCCTTTTGAAATATTGGAAGAATCATGGACTCGCTTCATATAATAATCAAATTAAAATAATAATCAAATTAAAAAAATAACCAATACAGATAATCGCTACAGCTACAATGCCGAAATATACTGCCAGCAGTTTTGGTTTCAGCACCTGCTTGAGGATTATAGCTTCCGGTAAGGACAGCGCCGTTACAGCCATCATGAAAGCAAGGGCTGTGCCCATTGCCATCCCGGTTCTTACCAGTTCCTTTACTACGGGGATCATCCCGGCGGCATTTGAATACAAAGGAATGCCAATAACAACCGCCAACGGGACCGCTATCGGATTATCCGGGCCGGCATACTGGGCCAGGAAACCGGCTGGGGCATAGCCATGCATGACAGCTCCAATACCTACACCGATTACGACCCAAAGCCACACTTTTGTAAATATCTGCTTTGTATACGCAATAGATTGATCAATCCGGTCTTTCCAGGGCATTTGGGGATTATCCGTACCGCAGCCGCATTGTGAAGCGGTTATCTGGTACACATATTCCTCCACAAGATGCTCAAGTTTCAGCCGGCCTAATATCGTGCCGCCAATTATCGCTACGATTACCCCACTTGCAATATATATGAGGGCTATCTTCCAGCCGAACATCAGCCAGAGCATCCCCAGGGCAACCTCGTTAACCATCGGTGAAGATATTAAAAATGAAAACGTAACTCCAAGCGGGACCCCCGCTTCTACGAAGCCGATAAATATCGGTACCGCTGAACAGCTTCAGAAAGGGGTGACAATACCCATCAGCGCCGCAATAATATTCCCGACAAATTCACGTTTATGTCCTAAAAGGTTCCTTGTTTTCTCGGGCGGGAAGAAACTCCTGATTATGGCTATGACGAATATGATCAGGACCAGCATAAATAATATCTTTACTGTGTCGTAGAAGAAGAAATTAATAGCAGAGCCAAAGTGAGATTCAGGAGATAACCCGATGAGGTTATAAACCAGATAATTTACAGCCTGCTGCCACATTCAATTACCCTCATTTCTTAATCTCGCCGGTAATAATATTCTTTAACTTTTCCTTTGACGGAAGCGGACCGGTAAGCTTGACCTGTCCGTTTATAACTAACGCCGGTGTCATCATCACTCCGTAAGAAGCTATATCTTTGAAGTCTTTTACATGCTCCACGTCAGCTTCTTCATTTAAATTTTTTAACACTTCAAGAACCATCTGCTCAAGCTTATTACAGTTTGCGCACCCCGCGCCAAGTATTTTGATATCCATCCTTTTTAGCCACCTTTCTTTTTTTAGTATTCTTGTATTATCTTTATCCCTGTATTTCAGCTGTAAAAATATTTGCGTTTGAAACCAAGGGCAATATTGACCAATCCGATCATTACAGGTACTTCAATAAGCGGGCCGATTACAGCAGCAAAAGCCTGGCCTGAATTAATTCCGAAAACGGCTACTGCCACTGCGATGGCTAACTCAAAGTTATTGCTGGCTGCCGTAAAGGCAAGCGTCGTAGTCTGGCTGTAATTAACTCCAAAAGACTTACTGAGGAAGAAGGAAAGAAAGAACATTATTACAAAGTAGATGAGCAGCGGTATGGCAATCCTGACCACGTCCATAGGCAGTGTTATAATATAATTGCCCTTCAAAGAAAACATGACGATAATTGTAAATAGTAAGGCAATCAGAGCCAGGGGACTGATCCTGGGGATGAATTTTTTCTCATACCACTCCTTGCCCTTAACAGGGAGCAGTGAGAACCTGGTGATTATACCGCCGATAAATGGTATACCGAGATAAATCGCAACGCTTTTGGCTACATCAATCATCCCTGCTCAAACCTCGGGATCGAAACCCATCTCAGCGCAGAGATTTGGGTTTTGCCTTAGCGGTGAAGGTTTCGCTAAGGAGCAGGAAAAGCAGGAAAGGCCTTCAAGAAATCCATCCATTTCCTTAAGTAATTCCTTGAGGCCATCTTTGTTCAGGTTGTAAAATACGATCTTTCCCTCTTTTTCACTGTTGATCAGGCCTGCCTGTTTTAAAATTTTTAGGTGGTGGGCAATGGCCGGTTGCGATAGACCGATAGCCTGGATAATCTCACAGGCCCCCATTTCCTGAGCGGCCAATAATTTTAATATGTTTTGCCTGTGCAAATCTCCAAGGGCTTTTAATCTATTTAACACTGGTCAATAATCCCCCATTTCACAAAGAGCTTTCCTACTATATTATATACATATTTAAATAATTAGATATATAAATTTTTAAATTTTATTGACAGAAAGTTATGCATAGCCGTATGATATATCTATCCCCTATGCATTATACATCTATGTATTAGGTAAAAGGAAGAGGTGATTTTAAAATAAAGTGTGAGTACGAATCACAGGAGTATTGGGCGGGGCTGATTAAAATGAGTCTTTCCCGATTTTTTATTCTATATGTGCTTCATTTGCAACCGCTACACGGTTATGAAATAACCAAACATATTGCCGAACTGACCAATGGCTGCTGCGCTCCTACAGAAGGAAGTCTTTATCCCGTATTAAGGGAATTCAAGGAAGCCGGACTGGTAAACTTACTTACACAGATTGTATGCGGCCGTGAACGCAAGGTATATACTCTGACACCTAAGGGGGAAAAGTCCTTGGATGTTGCATCACAAGCCTGGTGCGAGGTAGCTGATTTATTAAAAATGCCTAAGACAACAGCTTAATTGCAAAGGAAAAAGAATGGCGCTGATCGTTTAGAATCCAAAAATTGATGAGATTAAATCTAAAGCTTTGAGAACCATAAAGGTTAAAAGGGGTCGTGAACTTTGAATAATAAAGAAGAAATTAGAGATTTAATTAGAAAAAATTATTCCGAGGTTGCTTTACAAGGTTCTTCAGGGGAGTGCTGCAGCGGAGGCTGCAGTTGCAGTGGCCCGCAAATGAATATCGTAGATACTGCCATTAAAATTGGTTATTCTGAAAGCGACTTTGAAGATGTTCCGATTGAAGCCAATATGGGGTTGGGCTGTGGAAACCCAATTGCTGTTGCTTCACTTAAAGAAGGGGAAGTGGTACTTGACCTTGGCAGTGGCGGCGGATTCGATTGTTTTTTGGCAAGGAAGCAGGTCGGAGAAACCGGGTTTGTTATTGGAGTGGATATGACACCGGAAATGATCAAGCTATCCAGGCAGAATGCCGGGAAAAGCGGGTATAAAAACATCGACTTTAGGTTGGGAGAAATTGAGTATTTACCGGTGGCTGATAAATCGGTTGATGTTGTAATATCAAATTGTGTTATAAATCTATCTTTGGATAAGCAGCAAGTTTTTAATGAAATGTACAGAATACTTAAAACCGGAGGGAGGATATCTATATCTGATATTGTTTCTACAGCGGAATTACCGGAGCATATAAAGAACAGCCCTGCCAGTATCTGTAGCTGCGTGGCCGGCGCTGAGCATGTTGAAAATATAAAAACTATGCTTCAGAATGCTGGTTTTACAAACATCCACTTGATTCCAAAAGATAACAGCAAAGAAGTAATAAGAAGCTGGGTCCCCGGTCTGGAAGAGTTTATTGCCTCTTTTATAATTGAAGCAAAAAAGGGTTGTGAAGAAAAGATACATTTTTAATGAATAATTACCCGGAGATTGCGCAAATCCTGACCCGAGTCAGACTACCTTTGATTGTTCTTAATGGTGTACCCCGCTTCCATGGTGGGATTTCCAAAGAAGTGATTGCGGATGCAGTGGGTGATCTTGCAAAATGATACTTATAGGCCGAGTATTTGGCATAGGCTGCACAAGCACATATTTTAAAAAAAGGAGTGTTAATCAGATATGAGCGGCAGAGATCCAAAAGCGTCAAAAATATATAAGATAGACGTTGGCGGAGATATGATAGGATTGGCTGGAGTAGAGCAGGCTTTCCTTGAGGTAATTAAACTTGGCTTAAAGGGTGATCAAGCTGCTGAAAAAATATTGGAAATAGTTGAGAGAACAAACTTTATCCCTGAAGGTTCGGAAAGGCAATACAAGTGTGCTCTATCTTTGGCATACAGAAACTATTTAGCTGATCCGTCTGCAGGAAAAAAGGCTATGGAATTTGAACAGAAACCAGCATGTTGAGACACCTGATAATAACCTCTTCTGTTTTGGTAAAACAGAATTAATTTGTTAGAATTAACAAACTCCTGCATGATAAACTGGTCAGCGCACACTAATATTTACCCCATCTGTGGTCAGGGTGCGTGGCCTCATACTCTTTGGCTGCCTGTTTGGTAATTTTATGCCAGGGAACGCCGGTTTTTGCCCCTACAAGAGAAGCCAGGGCGCACCGTCAGAGTGTGGGATCAACTTTCGTCAGCAGTTTGTCAAAGATATCATACGGGTTGCAGGCAAGAAAATCATCTTTTGTGCCAATGCCTATTCTTTCAAGCTTACCAGCAATGACCTTGCCGATATTGGGCAGTTTGAGAAGGCTGCTTTTATTTTTCATTTTTCCTCCATCCACATTCGTTTGTGTAAACAACCCCGTCCCCCTGATCTGTTAATCAGCACATACCCTTGTTCATATCGAAATCCCAGTATTTTTCATGGATCTTTTTAACTTCGTTGATGTCGTTCATGAACATGGGGGATACGGTTGCGGTTCTTTTAACGCCGGTATCTTCGTGGACATTGAAATTCAGTCCGGAAAGAGCGTTAAAAATAGCGGCCACAGAGAGGGCCTGTCCTTCCAAATTGTATCCTCCTTCCAATGTGGCTGCGATCCGGCCGTCGCAGCATTTGTCAGCTATATTCATGACCATCTTGGTTAGGTTTTCAAAGCCCAGTGAAGTTAAACGCATTGACCCGATTGGGTCGCTATGATGAGAATCCTGTCCGGCGGAGATTAAGATAAACTGGGGTTTGTACTGCATGGCGGCAGGGTATAAAATTTCCTGGAACACGGTTTCGTATTCAATATCACCCATCCCTGCTTCCAGGGGGACGTTAATTGTAAACCCTTTCCCTTCTCCCTTCCCAATGTCATTTGTCCAACCGGTTCCGGGGAAGATCCAGCTTTGGTGAACTGAAAAGTAGAGCACTTTTGCTGTATTGTAGAAGGTGAATTCTGTTCCGTTTCCGTGGTGGACATCCCAGTCAACAATCAGGATTCTTTCCAGGCCATATGTTTTTTCCAGGTAGCGGGCGGCTATGGCTACATTATTGAAAAGGCAAAAGCCCATCGCCCGTTCCGGCATGGCATGATGGCCCGGCGGCCTGACCAGGGCAAATGCGTTCCGGAATTTTCCCTCCATTACTTTGTCAACTGCGCACAGGAGTCCCCCCGTCGCCAACATGGCGGCGTCATAAGAACGCTCCGAGGTATAAGTGTCCGGATCCAGGTGTCCTCCTCCGTTTAGACAAATCTGCCTGATGTCTTCGATGTGGGCGGGCGAGTGTACCAGGGCAACTTCTTCTACTGTGGCAGGGCGGGGAGGTATGCTTTGAATATAGTCCAGGATGCTTGTTTCCCTCAGTTTGGACATGATTTTTTCCAGGCGTTCCGGGCACTCGGGATGATATGACGTATAATGATCCAAGTAGAGCGGGTCGTAAACATACCCAGTTTGGCTCAACAAAAACACCCCCTTTTTGCAATTCTATCACACGGTTTTTTACTAAACAAGGATGAAGCGGCCTACTGTTTATGTCAGCAGGGCGGCTACAATGCCGACTAAAAATATCCCGTCGAACACTCCGGCGCCCCCGATACTTAAGACATGGCCGCCCACGTCCCGGAACCTGTTCAGGTTAAGCAGGTCTGCTCCTGTCAGGGTTCCCCACACTCCGGCGATATAGGCAACCGGCGCGGCGTTTTCCCTGACCAGAAGGAGCGCTGCGGCTGCCGCCACCAGGGGAGGGATGAATGCCGGCAGGGAGATGCCCATGCCGGGGACCGGACGGGCCAGGGCTTTTGAAACTATGGCGACAATTGCTGCGGCCAGAATAGTCGGCAGAAAGGGGGCCCGGTGAAGGAGATAGAAGCTGAACAAAACGGGTATGACAGCGCCTCCCAGATTGACCGCAATAAACTGTTCGCTTACCCGCGGCGGGTAATAAAAAAAATAATTCAGAGGCGACATCCGTTCTTTGACCAGGCGCCGGGAAACGGGTATATTGATAATTCCCCCGATCAGGGAAAGACCGAAGAGAAAGACAGCGCCTTGCGGTGACAAACCCAGTTTGGTAAAGGAAAATGCCGCAACCTGGAAAAAGAATATAAAAATCAGAAAAGGAAGCAGGACAAATAAGGCGAGGAATAAAACCGGCACAGGCAACGCCCCCTTTTATATTCAGCAACTTAATATTATCTTAAACAGAGAAGGAAATAAAGTGAATCGTATCGAATAAAAGATTATTATTTGTGGGACGACCATGTGGTATAATTTTTTTGGCCTCAGGGTCTAAAGAAAATTTTCCGGGAGGGGATAAGTTTGAATTTATTGATTATGGGACCGCCGGGCGCCGGCAAAGGTACACAGGCTGAAGTGCTGGTAAAAGAGCTTTCTATTACCCATATTTCCACGGGCGACATGTTCCGCAGCGCGATCAAAGAAGGAACGGAAATGGGTAAAAAGGCCAAAGAGTACATGGACCAGGGGGGACTCGTGCCTGATGAAGTAGTAGTCGGCATGGTTAAGGAAAGGCTGGCAATGCCAGACTGCGCCAAGGGATTTTTACTTGACGGTTTTCCGCGCACACTGCCCCAGGCAGAAGCCCTGGATGAAACCCTGAAAGCTTTAGCCATTAAATTGGACGGCGTAATTAACATTGATGTGCCGCGTGAAAGACTGATGGCCAGGCTGACCGGCCGCAGGATTTGCAAAGGCTGCGGGGCAAGCTACCACGTTCTGTTTAACCCGCCCAAAATTGAAGGAAAGTGCAATTCCTGCGAAGGCGAGCTTTATCAGCGCAGCGACGACAACGAAGAAGCCGTTTCCAACCGGTTGGATGTCTATGAGTCACAGACCCAGCCGCTCATTGATTACTATGAAAAAGTTGACCTGCTTAAAAACATTAACGGCGACCAGGATATTAAGAAAGTCCTTGATGACGTCCTGGCCAGCCTCAAAGGTTAGGACTGTTCGTAAAAGTATAAATTACCAGGCAAGTTTTTAAAACCCCGCCAATATAAATCAACTATAAATCAACTAAGAAAGAGTTGAGGGAGGTGGGGTGCAAAGAAAAACCTTGCCGTAATTTGTAGCCGATTAAACTGACAAAGTGTGAAGGCGCCTGTTTAAGATGCAGGCGCCTTCAATATATTACACAGGCAGGAGAATGCCCGGTTTTCTTGACGTTCGGCAGTATTTCTAATATGATGGAATTGTAAATATGTGTAACTGATAATTATAGGGGGAAGGCGAATGAATGAGCGGGAACTGATTATCATAGGCGGCGGGCCTGCCGGCCTTGCGGCCGGGTTGTATGCGGCAAGGGCAAAAATCGATGTGCTGATGCTGGAGCGGGCAATGCCGGGCGGGCTTGCGGCCAACACGGAGTTTATAGAAAATTACCCCGGTTTTGCCGAAGGGATCGACGGCGCCGCGCTGACAGCCCAGATGGAGGCTCAGGCAAGGCGTTTCGGTTTGGAAATTATCAGCGCTGATGTTACCGGGCTGGCTTTCCAGGATGTAAAATTTGCTGTTAAAGCTGACGAAGAGGAATTTTTCAGTCACTGTGTCATTCTGGCAACCGGATCACAGCCGCAGATGCTGGGTGTCCCTGGTGAGGAGAAATTAAGAGGTCGCGGCGTCTCATACTGCGCTACTTGTGACGGGGCATTTTTTCGGGGCAAGGAAGTGGCCGTGATCGGCGGCGGCGACGCCGCTGTCGGCGAGGCTGTATTTCTGACCAGGTTTGCCAGGGGAGTGAACATAATCCACCGGCGCGGTGAATTGAGGGCAACCAGGGTTGAACAGCAGAGGGCTATGCAGAACGAGAAAATAAAATTTTTTTGGTTTAACACCGTACAAGAAATTATAGGGCAGGAAGAAGTTGAAGGTGTCATACTCAAAGATACCCGTACAGGGGCAACTCAGAGGATGGATATAAACGGCGTTTTTATTTATGTGGGCCAGAAACCCGATTCACAGCTGGTCAGGGAAATGGCCGAACTGGACAATAACGGGTTCATTATTACTGATGACAGTATGCGGACGAGGCAGCCGGGGCTTTTTGCAGCGGGGGATGTGCGCCGGAAGCTGTTGAGGCAGGTAGTTACGGCAGTGGCTGACGGGGCGATCGCCGCAGTGGCGGCAGGAAAATATCTCGAAGAGATCGGGAAATAAAGACAGACCGGATTAAAAAAGAAAGAGCTGTATCTGAAGATACAGCAGAGAAAGGGAGAGGAGATTAGGTTGTTATCAATTGGTTAATCTCATTATAATACAGTCAAACAAGGAAAAAAGCATTTACCGGCCAGTGGTTAAAATTAGTCTTTAAAAGTGTATATGTCTTTTAAACGGTTTAAAATTTCCTTTTTTTCTGAAAAACATGGAAATTGCCGCGGCCGGAAACCGTTTGTGCCCGATTTCAACCTTCCAAAGCCAAAATAGTGCCATTCGAAGGAAATTTTTATATTTTCAATATTTTCCGTAGTGTCCATCAATATATGTTATGGTCCTGCCTCCCGGAATTCAGGAAAGTCCCCATGATCTGGTTTAATACCTGGACTTCCTCCGGTTTCATAGTCTGGTCGAGGTTATCCATCAGGTTTTTAATTAAGTTCATCAGCGTATCCTGGTCCATCATGGACACCATCTGTTTCAACATGGCCGGATCAAAATTTTGGAGCATACCGCGGATCAGTTCCGAGAAATTTTCCATGTCAAGCGGAGTATTTAACATTTATGTTTTTCGCCTCCCATGCTATGTTTTAAATTTATTAATAGGCTATTCTTTCGGCAGCCTTATTGCTACTCTGAAAATAATCTTGCGTTAGGGAGGATTATTTTACAAAAACAGCGAAGAAAACTTAGATCCTCACTTTTCTTACAATCGGAGAATAAAAAATGCTTGGCTCCTTTGTGGTTTGCGACTTGGAAACAACGGGTCTTTCTCCCCGGCAGGATGAGATTATCGAAATAGGCATGGCGCTTGTTGAAAAAGGAGAGGTTGCCGCAAGCTACCACAGCCTTGTGCGGCCTTCGCGAAAGCTTCCGGTAAGTATCCGCCGCTTGACTGGCCTTGACGACCAGATGCTTGCCTCCTGCCCGGAACTTGGGGAAGTGCTGCCCAGCGCCCTGGGGTTTCTTGGCGACTATCCGCTGGTCGGGCACAATGTAGCCTTTGATAGAGGTTTTCTTGAGGAAGCGGCCGGTCCGCTTAAAAATCAGTCATACGACACGCTCGAACTGGCCAGGGTAGTCCTTCCCTTTTCGCCCGGTTTCAGCCTGGGCGCGCTTTGCCGTTTCCTGGGCATCAAGAATGAAAAAGAACACCGGTCTCTTTCCGATGTTTTGGCCACGGTCGAGCTATACGGGAAACTGGTCGAAGCCCTGAAGAGGCTTGATAGCCGGGTTATTTTACAAGTTATAGCTTTTCTTTCGCAGGCGGGTTCTTCCTGGGTTAAGCCGCTGTCTGTCGCATTGGAGGATTTAACCGGCGGCAGCGCGCAAAAAGGAACCGGCGAACCGGCTGCCTGCGTAAATCCGGAGTCTGGCTGGTCTGAGCAATACATTATAAAAACAGCTCCTGCAGAAACCTCTTTTTTACCTGAGAACGAAGAACTTCCTTCCCTGTTTGAAGCGAAAGGGCCGCTGGCCTTAAAACTTGCGGATTACGAATACCGTCCACAGCAGGAACAGATGGTCCGTGCTGTCAGCAGCGCGCTTTTAGGGCGGAAGTATCTTTTGATGGAAGCCGGAACGGGTACGGGCAAGTCCATCTCCTACCTGATCCCGGCGCTGCACTGGGCATTAACCCGCGGCGAACGTGTGGTTATATCGACACGGACAATAAACCTTCAGGAACAGCTGTGGTCAAAGGACATCCCCGGCCTGCTCGGCGCCTTAGCATGGCCGTGTAAGGCCGCGCTGGTCAAAGGCAGGTCGAACTACCTCTGCCTGCGCAGATGGTCCGGCGTCCAGGCTGCCGCAAACTCCCGCCCCGAGGAAGCGTCGTTTTACGCCCGGGTGCAGGTTTGGGCGGCGGCGACTGCCACAGGCGACAGGAGCGAACTGAACATTTCCTCATTTGAGCAGGATTACTGGTCGAATATCTGCTCCGACAGTGAAAGCTGCCTGGGCATGCGCTGCCGCTGGTTCAAAGGGCCGTGTTACGTAACCAAAGCGCACAGGGCGGCGGAAGCGGCCAATCTGATTATTACCAATCATTCACTGCTTTTTTCCGATATCCGCATGGAAAATAAAGTATTACCCGATTACGGTCCTTTAGTGATCGACGAGGCCCACCACCTCGAGGACGCCGCCACCGAGCAGCTGGGACGCCAGGTGAACTGGGCTGCCGTAAGGCGCTGGACGGGTATTGTGAGCAGGACGCTAGGGCAGCCCGACGTTCTTGTGCCCAGCGCTGATTTTGAAACATGGCGGCAAACCCGGCAGGAAGCGCGCAATGCCCTTGCGCTGCTGCTCCGTGATGCGCAGTTTTTTTTCGAGGCTGCGCGCGTACTGGTTGTTTCCCGGGCATCCCCCAATTACCAGGGCACGGACCGCCGGACTCTCCGGATCAGGCGAACCGGTCTGGAAAACAAGGTTGTTTTTTTAGAAGCGGAATACTCGAATCTGGAATACCGGTTTGAAGAATTGCTGGATTATCTTCATAAGCTTTCGGATATTCTGGAGACCTGGCTGCAGGGCGGCGCCAGCGAGTTCTGGAGCGGGATGTCCGCCGAAATAGACCAGCATCTTTCCTGCGGCCGGGAACTGGCGGGGGATCTTGCCTTTATCATGTCCTGCCGGGAGAATAACTTTGTTTACTGGGCGGAAGCGACGGAAGAAACTTACGGCTGCTTTTTTCATGCTGTTCCGGTGCAGGTGGGTGAAATGCTGAATGAACAGCTTTTTAAATCAAAAGAGACAGTGGTTTTTGCCTCCGCAACCCTTACCGTGGGCGGTTCCTTCGAGCATTTCAAGGAGCGCACGGGTTTGGACCTTGTCCCTGCAGAAAAGCTGATCGAGTTGCAGGTTGATTCCCCTTTCAGTTACTCCGACCAGTCCCTATTATGCATAGCCAGGGATATTCCTTCACCGTACGGTGTTCCCGGAGGGGATTATTTTGAGGCCCTGCTGGAAAGCCTGACGGGTTTGATCAGGGCTGTTCAGGGAAAGACACTTGTCCTTTTTACTTCCCACCAGGCGCTCCGGGAGGTACACCGGAGGCTGAGAGATTTCTGCGAACAGGAAAATCTCTACCTGCTCGCGCATAACATTGACGGGGGCCGTACCCGCCTGGTCGAGGAATTCCGCAAGAGCGACCGCGCCGTTTTGCTGGGGGCGTCCAGTTTTTGGGAAGGGATAGATATACCCGGTGAAGCCCTCTCCTGTGTGGTTATCGTCAAACTGCCTTTCTGGGCGCCGGGAATACCTGTAATTGAAGCCCGGCTTGAGGAACTCGCCGGCAGGGGTAAGGACGGCTTTTTGCACTACAGCCTGCCCCAGGCTGTGATCAAGTTCAAGCAAGGTTTCGGCAGGCTGATCAGGACCATGCGCGACAGGGGTGTCGTAGTGGTTTTAGACCCGCGACTTTTGAATAAAAGATACGGGCGGCATTTTTTGATTTCACTGCCGGTTAAAACTCACTTCCGGGGGGATGCCTGGATGATCAGGGACAAAGTCTCCCAATGGCTAAAATGTCCTCCCGCTCATCCCGGAACACAGGAGCCAAAAGATGTCACATTCGGCGGCTGACCGTAATAGAATATTAAAAAGAATAACCTTAAGGGGTGAGAGAATTGCGCGTTTATTTTATAAAGCTGCCCTTTTTTATAAGGAATTTTTTATTAAGACTGCAAAATAGATAATCACGAACATCCTGGCAGGGTATCCCTGCTGTTTTTTTATTTGCAGGATAAAGAAGCCTGAAGTGTGCAGCAAAGGAAACCTATCATTATGAAGTTGCGAACGAAAATTATAGCCCTTTTGATTTTAATGTCCTTCCTTCTCATGTTCTTTTACTATGCCGGTTACTTTTTGGTACTGGACGAAAATCCAAAAAAATCAGATGTAATTATTGTTTTGGGCGGAGACCAGGGATCTCGTATACATAAAGGTGTTACTCTTTATAAGAGCGGATACGCGCCATACATAATAATATCCGGTGAAATTACCGGAGCAGATTTATTGATGGCAAGCGCTGTTAAATCAGGTGTTCCAAAAGAATTTCTTATTCTTGAGCAAAGAGCTGAAAGCACATATGAAAATGCGCTCTTTTCAAAAGAAATTATGGAGCAATATGGTTTTAAAACCGCTTTAGTTGTTTCATCTGACTACCACATGAGAAGAGCAAGAATGATCTTTGAGAAAGTTTTTGATGAAACTAAGACGACATTTACTTATTGCCCTGTACAAGAACCGAATTTCTCTTCTTCTCATTGGTGGGTAAGCGAAAGAAGCATACAGTTTACTTTAACCGAGTATGGAAAAACCCTGGCCTTTCTTTTGGGAGGAGGAAGATAGTGATTAATAATTTTATTAGGCAGGTAAGCTTGGCGCGGCGCCGGTGACAGCATTTAAGCGAGCAGCATCATTACTGTTCTTTTTTTAAGTTAATTATATTTATTTGCGGACGTGCAAAAAATCTCACTGGCAGAGCTGTTGTACCTACCCCATTAGATACAATAACTTTAGTATAGCCTGTATCTACAACACCCGTTCTGTACTTTTGCTTATTCTCTATAGGTACTAATGGAGCCCACAGCCCGAAAAGAGTTACCTGTCCTCCATGTGTATGTCCGCTTAATACTAAATCAATGTTGTATGTTTTTATCTCTTCTGCAAAATCGGGATTATGGGATAATAAAATTACAAAGTCCTGCTTACTAACATCAAATGTGGTCGGAGTTATGTCTTGAATGTCTTCAAACATATCTCCTACGCCACCGATTTTTATCCTATCGCCGTTTTTGTAAACCCATTCTGCTTTGTTGTCCAACAGTCTTATCCCTGCGTCTCTGGCAAGTATTCTCGTTAATTCGGCGCTTCTCCAATGATCGTGATTGCCTAAAACTCCGAATTTCCCTATAGTTGCTTTCAGATTTTTCAGTTCTTCAAAACACGGCTGTATATACTTTGAATCCATAAATACATAGTCTCCTCCCAACAAGATAATATCCGGATTAAGCCCGTTAATTTGTTGGACAAGGCTTCTAACTCTTTCTCTTGAGAAATATGGTCCATGATGAATATCTGAAATGAACACAATTTTCGTATTTTCAAAAGAAGCAGGAAGGTCTTTGTCTATAATATTTGTTTCTTTTAATTCCAACCAGTATGGCTCGATAAACGCATAGAGAAGCAGCAATATTAAAAAGAAGCTTATTAAGGCCTTTTTATTGAATAGTATCGTCATAACCGTGTGTTAATCCTCTAAGGAGTTCATTTTTTCATATTTTATTTCTGATTAATTACACTTTTTGGATACTATATTACCATATATAATTTTTCTATGTAAGTTAATCTTTCAATTGGAAAAATAAAGCTATTTGGAATTGTCGCCGTCCTAAAAAATTAACCAAAATCAGTTCACTGTTCGCTAAATGCTGCGTGCCGGCAACGGCAACGGGCTTGTCTCGGAACGTGGCCGGGCGATGCTGCAAAGGTGTCATGTAAGCCGCCACGGCTACGTCGCCCATCTAAACTGCCTCTATTTCGTTAGCTAAATAAGTATTTATAGATTATTATCAATTAGCAATCCAAATACCTTTATTCTGTCTAACAGGATAACAACATGTTTTAGGGAATGGAAAAGGGCTATTGATCGGTTATTCATCCGGATCGCTGTCTGACAAAATATTATTAGAAGCGTTGCAGCAGGCATCAGCAAAATTAATGGAAGCAGCTTCCGTAGACGAACTGATGTTGATGAAAAACAATGCCTTGTTAGTACACAAAATAACCGTGCATGACCGGTATAAGCAATATTCTGCCGGAAAAGCATACCATTTGCTGGTTGTCGTCATTGATTTAAATAAAAAGAGAGAGTTTTAATGGAAGATTGCAGCCCGGCGCTGCCGGTATGAAGAATTTTAAAAATCATAAGTACGGCGGCATTACTCTTGTAAAAAAGCAGGGATTACCCTGCCAGGTTGTTAGCTAAAAAATTATATTGCAAATTTTAGCATAAATGGTTATGATAAAATAGCATAAATCGGCCGGCAAGATAGCCGGCAATATAAGGACGGTTTTAAAGTGAAGAATGAGCCTCTTTTTATGGGCACTGCTCTTCAAGAGGAGGAGCCTAGCTATAACGCCTGGGAAAAGGCCGGTTTTCGTTTTGGTGACAAAGGCGCTCACACAAGCAGGACCATTATGTTGGAAGAACTTTCTTTGCTGTTCCAAGAATGCCCGGGAGATTCAACTCGTGAAGATTATTTAAAAGCTATCGTGGAAGATAATTGTCTCGGCAAGAGAACGGTGGCGACACGTAAGCTTTCTGCTCAAAGACTATCAGAGCTGTACGGCTTAAACCCGGCAACGCAGCTTTTTCGTTTTTTTCGCTACTATTGGGATTCCGATCAACCAGGGAGGCCTCTTCTTTCTTTATTAACAGCCATGTCCCGGGATCCTCTTCTAAGAATTACTTCAACAGCGATATTAGATATGCAGCCAGGAGAAGAACTTACCCGGCAAAAGATTGTCAATGTTCTCCAGAAGAATGTTGGTAAACGGCTAAACGAAAGCACCCTGGACAAAGTTGTTCGCAATGCGTCATCATCCTGGACCCAGTCAGGGCATTTACAAGGGCGAATGAGAAAGATTCGCCGGAAGGTCAATCCTACGCCCATGGTAACATCTTATGCTCTGCTGTTGGGCTATTTGCTTGGCATACGCGGACCCGGCCTGTTTAAATCATTATGGTCCAAAGTATTGGATACGCCGGAGGAAGAGCTTCAAAAATTGGCTTTGGAAGCAAAACGTCTGGGTTTGATGGACATGAGCTTATCCGGTAATGTAGTTGAAATTTCTTTTTCCAGGATGTTGAGCGAAGAAGGGAGGTTTATATATGGGAAGAATTGAAGAACTTGCCCGCCGGTACCGGAATCATATAATTACTCCGTGGCAGCGTAATTTATCAGGCCCGCAGAAAACAATCTTTATAGTCTATTCTAAAAACGATGAGCGAAAACTCCGGGCAAGGTTAGAACTTTTTGAAATTGCTACTATTGCTTCCGGGCATAAATGGGCGCTTTTTGATTTTACGAAAGTGTTTGCCAGATGGATGGCCAGCCTGGAATACCGGGATCTATATTTTGAAGAACCGGAAAACCTGGCCATAAAATTAAGCGGTGATTTCCTTAAATCTGCTGCTGATGAATTGCGGAATGCGCTGACCGGAGAAAATGTTGATTCCGATACTGTAGTGGCGGCGTATGGAGTGGCAAGCTTATTTGGTTTGACTAAGGTTTCTCTAATATTAAAGGAGGTCGTTGGTGATGTCCGGGGCCGGCTGGCGCTATTCTTTCCCGGTGAGTATGACAATAACAATTACCGCCTGCTGGATGCGCGTGACGGGTGGAGTTACCTGGCAATACCTATTACATTAAATAATGGGGTGAATGACGCATGATCAACCGTGAAATTTTCCAGCGCGACCCCGTACTGTCAAAACTGCTTAATGATGGTGTGGCCGCTGTCAATGAATCGTTTACATCCAGAGAGATCGAAACGTTAAGATATGAGCTGGAACACTTTGTTTGCGAAGGGCAATACAAAGAAGGCATAATCCGCATTCTCGAATCATACCTGGGCAGTTTGAGTTCGACAAATCAACCGGCTGTCTGGGTGAGCGGCTTTTATGGAAGCGGCAAATCTCACCTGCTTAAGATGCTGCGGCACCTCTGGGTTAATACTAAATTTGACTCAGACGGTTCAACCGCCCGCGGACTTGCCCATCTTCCTACGGAGATAAAAGACCTGCTTAAAGAACTCGATACAATGGGCAAAAGAGGCGGCGGACTGCACGCAGCGGCAGGGGCCCTTTCCTCGGGCGGCGGCGAAAGCACCCGCCTGGCCATACTCAGCATCATTTTAAAGTCGAAGGATCTGCCCGAATCTCTTCCCCAGGCATTATTTATTTTATGGTTGAAAAACAACGGAATTTTTGAACAGGTAAAAGAAGCTGTAGAAAAAGAAGGCAAGAATTTTTTAAGCGAACTTCACGACCTGTATGTAAGTCCGGTTCTGGCCAAAGCCCTGCTGGATGCTGATTCCAACTTTGCGCCTGATTTAAAACAGGTCCGCACCCTTCTTCGTGCACAGTTTCCAATTGTTGATGATATTCCCACTTCTGAATTTATCAAGATTATACGCGGCGTCCTGACCATAAACGGCCAAATTCCATGTACTTGTATACTGCTGGACGAGATTCAACTGTTCATCGGAGATTCCGCCAAGCGTTCCACTGATGTGCAAGAAGTAGCGGAAGCTCTTTGTAAGCAGCTTGACAGCCATGTGCTGCTTATCGGAGCCGGTCAAACAGCTCTCGGCGGGGATGTGCCGTTGCTGCAAAGACTAAAAGACCGCTTTACAGTTCCCATCGAACTATCTGATACCGATGTGGAGACCGTAACACGCCGGGTTGTGCTTGCCAAAAGGGCTGACCGGCTTAAAGCAGTGGAGGAAACTCTAAATGTTCATTCCGGTGAAATTGACCGGCAGCTTGCCGGAACCAGGATTGCCGCAAGAACCGAAGACCGGAATATTATAGTTGAAGATTATCCTATCCTGCCTGTACGGCGCCGTTTTTGGGAGCACGTTCTTCGCGCCGTCGATGTCCCGGGAACAAACAGCCAGTTGCGGACACAGCTCCGTATTGTCCATGACGCCGTCCGCGATATAGCCGATAAACCGCTGGGCAGTGTAGTTCCGGCAGATGTTGTTTTTGATCAGATGCAGCCCGACTTGCTTCGCACCGGTGTCCTGCTGAGGGAAATTGATGAAACCATCCGCAATCTTGAAGACGGCGCGCTGGACGGCATACTGGCTAAACGTATTTGCGGGCTCATTTTCTTAATCCGCAAATTACCCCGCCAGGCTGTTATAGATATCGGGGTCAGGGCTACTCCGGAAATGATCGCGGACTTGCTGGTAAGCGATCTTGCCAATGACGGAACAACCCTGCGCAAGAATGTCCCAATGATTTTAGAAAAACTTGTTGAACAGGGCAAGATTATAAAAATAGAAGAAGAATACAGCCTCCAGACACGTGAGAGCAGTGAATGGGACAGCGAATTTCGCAGCAGGCAGACCAAGCTGAATAACGATTTGACATCTCTTTCAGTAAAACGGACAACCCTAATAAACGCCGCTTTTTCCGAAACTTTCAGCAGCAGCAAGTTAACGCAGGGGAACAGCAAGGAACCGCGCAAACTGCTTATTCAATTCGGCGATGAAGCCCCCGCCCAAAAAGGCGCTGATATTCCTGTTTGGGTCCGAGACGGTTGGGGAGAAAATGAAACTGCCGTACTTTCCAGCGCGAGGGCTGCGGGCAGCGACAGCGCAACTGTATTTGTATTTATACCTAAAGCGAACGCCGAGGATCTAAAAAAAGCCATTATTCAATTTGAGGCAGCAAAAGCCACGATTGACTCCAAAGGCCCGCCAACAACCCCGGAAGGGCAGGAGGCCAGGGATGCCATGCATACGCGCATGACCTCTGCGCAAACAACGCGAAATAATATCATCAAAGATGTGCTTAACGCAGCGAAAGTTTTTCAGGGGGGCGGACAGGAACGTTTCGAGCTTGTTTTAAAAGATAAGGTTATCGAAGCGGCAAAGGCGTCAATGGACCGTTTATTTCCCAGGTTTCGGGATGCCGATGATAACCGCTGGTCCAATGTGATTAACAGGGCCAAAAACGGCGATGGGTCCGCCCTCCAGTCTCTCGACTGGAAAGACGCGCCGGAAAAGCATCCTGTTTGCTCAAATATTTTGTCTGAAATAGGTTCCGGCAAAACAGGAAAAGAAATACGCGATACTTTTAAAAAGCCCCCCTATGGATGGCCGCAGGACGCGGTAGACGGCGCCTTGATTGTTTTATTTACAACAGGGCATATACTTGCCGTTTATAAAGGTGTTCAGTTAAAACAGGGCGAGTTGGACCAGGCCAAAATATCCGTTACGGATTTCAAGGCGGAAACAAAAACTATCGACGTCCATGGCCGCATTAAACTGCGCAAATTGTTCCAGACAGCGGGATTGAACTGCAAATCAGGCGAGGAATCTGCAATTTCCGGTCAGTTACTCGCCATGCTATGCAAACTGGCCGATGAAGCCGGCGGTGAACCGCCAATGCCGGAATGCCCTTCAAAACTTCACCTGGAAAATATGCAGGGGCTGGCCGGGAATGAGCAGTTGGCGGCAATCCTTGATCATCACGATACGCTTGCTCAACAATTTAAAGATTGGTCGGAACTGGGCAAACTTGCCGCTGAACGCAAGAAAAATTGGGCAGCATTGGAGATCATGCTGGGATATGCAGGCAGTTTGCCTGAAGCGGAAGAATTGCAGAAGCAGGCTGACGCTGTCCGTGCAGAAAGAAGGCTGCTGGATAAAACCGATCCCGTTCCGGCAATTATGAAAGATATTTCGACGCTGCTCCGCACAGCGGTAAAACAAGCCCATTCCAGCTTTGAAAATACCTATAACCTGGAAATGGAGACCTTGTTAAAAAACGATAACTGGAAGAGCCTGACCTGGGAGCAGCAAAAAGGTATTCTTGAAACTGAAGGCATCGACGCTGTTCCCGAGTTATCTGTAGGTGACGATAAAGCGCTGCTGTCAAGTTTAAAAGAAACTCCCCTTCCGAATTGGAAGACAAAAAGAGACGCTCTGCAGAAGCAGTTTAAAAACGCCGCTCTTGCTGCGGCAAGGCTTTTGGAACCGAAGACAATAGAAATTAAGTTAATAAGCGGCACTTTAAAAACAGAGCAGGACGTTAAAGAATGGATAACCAAAACTGAAAAGAACCTCCTGGAAAATATTAAAAACGGTCCGTTAATTGTTATTGGATAGGAGGCGGGCATTATAAATACTTTAACTGCGGAACTCAGAAATAAACTTGAACGTACTATTATCAGGGTCAGGGATTTTGCCGAAGCCGGGGCAAAGTCTGCGCTTGAGTCGCTGGCTGTCCATCACTATGAACCATTCAGCCATATGTCCCCGGAAGATCGCCGGCTTAGGAATCACCTCCGGGCCAAAGCGCGCCAGTTGGGCGCCAGGCAGGATAAATACGGCAGCCTTGAAATATACCACCTTATTCAGGAGTGCGCTTATGAACACTGGCACCGGATGCTCTTCGCCCGGTTTTTAGCCGAAAACGGCCTTCTCATCGAGCCGGAATCGGATGTGGCGATCAGTCTTGACGAATGCAAGGAACTGGCTGAGGGTGAAGGATTGGACTTGTGGACACTGGCCAGCAGGTTCGCCCAACAAATGCTCCCGCAAATATTCCGGCCGGATGATCCAGTCCTTCGGGTTGCTTTTGCCCATGAACATCAGTTGAAATTGGAAAACGAGCTTAGCGGTTTGGAAACAGATATTTTTACGGCAAGCGACGCATTGGGTTGGGTTTATCAGTTTTGGCAGGCCAAGCGTAAAAAAGAGGTCAATGATTCCGGCATAAAAATAGGCGCTGATGAACTTCCCGCTGTTACTCAGCTTTTTACTGAGCCGTATATGGTTGAGTTCCTGATTCATAATACCCTCGGCGCCTGGCATGCCGGGAAGATGTTGTCTGCAAACCCGGAGCTTGCTGAAAAAGCACAATCGGAGGATGAACTTCGCAAAGCTGTTTCTTTGCCGGGGGTATCATGGGATTACCTTCGTTTTATAAGAACAGATGAAGGCAAGGGGCCATGGCGGCCCGCCGCCGGCGTGTTTGAAGGCTGGCCTAAAAAGGCTTCTGAACTTAAAATACTCGATCCCTGCTGTGGCTCTGGCCATTTTCTTGTTGCAATACTGTACCATCTGGTCCCGGTTCGTATGCTTGAAGAAGGTATATCTGCACAAAAAGCTTGTGAAAAAGTTCTTGAAAAAAACCTTTTTGGCCTTGAAATAGATGAACGATGCACGCAGATAGCCGCCTTTGCCCTGGCTTTCGCAGCCTGGACATATCCCGGCGCAGAGGGTTACCGGAAGCTGCCGAAACTTCAAATAGCCTGTTCTGGCATTGCGCCCAACACAAGCAAAAAAGACTGGATTAATTTAGCCGGGGATAATGAGAAGTTCCGGAACGGTTTGGAAAGCCTTTATGATCTTTTTAAGGATGCGCCCAGTTTGGGGAGCCTTATTGATCCCGGTCATGTAATTGGAGGCAGCCTGATTGAAGCAAGTTTTGACGAACTCAGCCCTTTTCTTGAAAAAGTGATGTCTTTAGAGAAAGATAACTATGAACTAAACGAGTTAAAGATTTCTGCCTGCGGAATAACCGACGCTGTACAAATTCTTAACAGACGTTATCATCTAATAATAACTAATGTGCCGTATCTTACGCGCCATATGCATGATCAAAAGATTTTTGAGTATGCTGATTCTCATTTTCCATCAGCTCGTTCTGATCTTGCAACAATGTTTATTGATCGTATTAGGCACATGGTTTTTACAGAAGGAACAATAAGTATTGTAATGCCACAGAATTGGTTACATCAGTATAGATATAAAAACCTGAGATGTAATTTTCTTAAGGATTTAACATGGCTCTTTATATGTTGGCTGGGACCTGGTGCGTTTCAAACTATCACAGGTGAAGTTGTAAAGCCTATCCTTCTATGTCTAAATAACAAAATGCCAGCATGCAAAAATAATGTGTTCTGTGTTGATGCTTCAGATTTATCTTATGATAAAAAGAATAGAACACTTTCTGGAAAGGAAGAAAATTATTTTAAGATAGAACAGAATTTACAACTATCTAACCCAGATAGTCGTATTCTTATTCAAAATATTAACTCTAAAGAAACAACACTTGGGTTTTTTGCAGAATGCTATCAAGGATTAAGAACCGGTGACGCTAATCGATTTATACGTTGCTTCTGGGAGCTTATAGGTTTTTTTAACGGTTGGGTGCCGTTTAAATCTTCAAGTGAGCAAGCTGCTGGTCACTTTGGTGGTAACACTAACGCGCTTTTATGGGAAGATGGTCGTGGCCAACTTGCTGAATATGCAAAAAATACTCGGGAGCGTTTGCATGATATGCATGAAAGTGGTAATCGCTCTTGGGGAAAATATGGAATAAGTTTTGGACAGATAACACTTAGACCAACACGATATTTTGGTGAACATTATGACAATAACTTAGCAGTAATATCACCTAAGAAACCAGATCTACTACCAGCTCTTTGGGCTTATTGTACCTCTTCTGAATATGTAGAAGCAATAAGACTACTCGAACGAGGGTTATATGTTACCAATGCGAGTCTAATCAAAGTTCCCTTCGATTTAGAATACTGGCAAGATGTCGCTGCTGAAAAGTACCCTAACGGTCTTCCCGAGCCTTATTCGGATGATCCAACTCAGTGGATTTTCCACGGTTACCCGACGGTTTCTTTTCAACAGCTTCAAGTGGCAATAGCCCGCCTTTTGGGATACCGCTGGCCGGCAGAAGAGGATAATTCTATGCAGTTGTCCGCAGAAGCGCGAGATTTGATTGAGCGCTGCAGGATGCTGGATGATTTTTCTGATCAAGACGGTATAATTTGCCTAACTCCCATTGTTGGAAAAGAACCGGCTGTAGAGCGCCTGCGTGCATTACTTATTGCCGCGTATGGTGATTATTGGACACCAACAAAAGAGCAAGAATTGATTGCCTCATCCGGATCAACTGCAAATGACCTTGACGAATGGCTGCGCAATGATTTTTTTGAACAGCACTGTAAACTATTTCACCACCGGCCTTTTATCTGGCATATCTGGGATGGTCGCAAGCGCGACGGTTTTCATGCGCTGGTTAATTATCACAAACTTGCCGAAGGCGGTGGTAAGGGGAAAAAGTTGTTGGAAAACCTGACCTACAGCTATCTGGGTGACTGGATCAACCGGCAGAAGGATGGCGTTAAGCGAAATGAAGATGGAGCGGAAGACCGCCTGGCGGCTGCCGTTGAACTGCAGAAGCGGCTGATTGCGATACTTGAAGGCGAACCGCCGTTTGATATCTTTGTCCGTTGGAAACCTGTTGAGAGGCAGCCTGTAGGGTGGAATCCGGATATCAATGACGGGGTAAGAATCAATATCCGCCCGTTTATGGCTTCTGATATTCCCGGCGGAAAAAGCGGGGCCGGTATTCTGCGCTGGAAGCCGAATATTAACTGGTCCAAAGACCGGGGCAAAGAACCTGATAGGTCAAAAGAACAATTCCCCTGGTTTTGGAAAAACGGCGAGTTTACCGGGGATAGAATCAACGATGTCCACCTTGCAAATTCTGAAAAGCTCAAGGCTCGTGAAAGAGCAGCTGGCGACCCGGAGGTGGATATCAATGTATAAAACATCTAAAAAATCACCGGCTACTATATTAGAAGCTGTGCTTAACTCTTTAATGCGCGCCGGCCGCTACAACCCTGGCGATGTCGCGGCTCCGGCGGTAATCCTGTGGACAGATGCGGACGGCCAGTGGAAGCAGTTGGCGGCTCAATTGCGCCCTCTTATGCCCGAACTTTTTACCCTGGGGGATTACAACCCGGAAGAAAAAACCGGGCCGGCAATTTGGCTTAGATGTATAGTGGACAGAACGTTGCCGGAGATCGATTTTCCTGAGGATTCGGTTCCGGTCATATATATGCCTGACGTAAGCCGGCAGGTACTCCGGGCAGTAGAGGAATGCCCGGACAGTTTAAAGCCTCTGGTGGAACTGCAGTACCGGGGCGCCTTATGGACTCAGCGCAACGGCAAGGACTGGACAATCGAAGCTTTTCTTACTTCGGAAGATATCGGTCTTTGTCTTGACCTTGCCCTGGACAAGCAAACCCGGAAAGCGATGCGCGGGGCGCTTGCCCAGTTGGCTACAACCCCTATCGCAAGGCTTCGGGGCAAACGGCTTGAAGCTGAAGATTTTGACAAGCTGATGATTGCTGATACACAGAAGGATTTGCTGATCTGGTTGAACGATCCGGCGCGAGTACGGGAAAATTGGGACGATAACAAATGGGCGGCATTTTGTTCACGCTGCCGGGTTGAACTAAACTACGATCCGGCAAATGAAAGCGATCTCGCCGGCGGCGAAAAGCTCGGCCTGCGCGAAGGAGCCTGGTTGGCCATATGGCGGAGGTACTCAGAGGCTCCGGCCCTTTATCCGAATATACCGGATCTGCTCAAGCGCTCAAAACCTGACAGGTTTATCTTCGAAAAAGAACCCTGGCCTGATGAAAACGAAGCAGAGGAAAATGCGCTTCGGGACAGCCTTCTGGAATTGGAACATCATAATTCCGCTATTTCCAGGCAGAATATAGAGAAACTTGAGCAGCAGCACGGTATGCGCCGCGATTGGGTTTGGGCCAGGCTTGGCCGCAGTCCGCTCGCCGGGGCTTTGAAGAGCCTGGCAGTGTTGGCGCGTCAAACATCACAAAATATTGGCGGGGATACTCCGGAAAAGATGGCTGAAAATTATTCAGGCGGGGGTTATCTGGCTGATGACGCTGTCCTGAAGGCTGTTGCCGGTGTTAAAACAGCTCAGGATACAAAAGCGGTGGAAACCGCCATCAGGAGTATTTATCTTCCCTGGCTTGAGGATGCGGCCAGACAATTCCAAAGCCTGATTGAGGCGGTTCCCCTGCCTGATCATACGGACGACTCCAACATAATTGCTGCGGAACAAGGCGAATGTTTACTGTTTGTGGACGGATTACGCTTTGACTTGGGCCAGCGGTTAATCAAAATGGCCGGGGAACAGCAGATTAAAGTCAGCGCAAAAAGATATTGGACAGGCTTGCCGACTGTGACAGCCACAACAAAACCGGCAAGATCGCCCATAGCTGAAAAGCTTGCCGGTCAACCGCAATCTGAAGATTTTCAGCCCGTGGTTGCCGAAGGCGGCCTGCCGCTGAATACCAACCGTTTTCGAAAGATGCTTGCTGAAGCGGGCCACCAGATACTTGACTCCACCGAAACCGGCGAGCCGGATAAACCGGAAGCGCGGGCCTGGACGGAATTTGGTGAATTTGACAAGATTGGTCACGCAATGCAGGCGAAACTCGCCGGCAGAATTGAAGATCAGCTTCTGCTGCTTCTGGAGCGGATTCAAGCCTTGTTTGAAGCCGGCTGGAAGAAGGTTCGCCTGGTGACGGACCACGGCTGGCTGCTGGTTCCTGGCGGACTGCCATCCCTGAGCCTGCCGAAATACCTGACTGAAAGCCGCTGGGCACGGTGCGCCGCAATTAAGCCGGGTTCGCATGTTGAAGCGCCAACTGCAGGATGGTATTGGAATAAGCTGATGAATTTCGCTTATCCGCCCGGCATTCACCTTTTTATAAAAGGGGATGAATACGCTCACGGGGGTGTGAGTCTGCAGGAATGCCTTGCCGCTGATTTAATATTTGTTTCGAATATTGCCGCTGCTCCTGTTACAGCGAATATTGTGGGCATTAAATGGTCGGGTATGCGCTGCCGTATTTCTTTAGACAGCGGCAGCACGGAAATTTCCGCCGAACTGCGGACCAAGCCAAATAATCCCGAATCCAGAATTGCCAGGCCAAAGCAGAATGATCCCGAAGGGCAGATATCTCTTCTTGTAGAGGATGAAACACTTGAAGGTACGGCAGTCAGTTTGGTGTTATTGGATCCTTCCGGGCAGATAGTTAAAAAACAGGCAACGACCGTTGGAGGTGACAGTTAAATGCAGATAGACAAAGTCGATAAACTGGGCGCGTCAGCTTTTGACGGCTATTTGGTCCGTAAGGATTTAGTCCGCAAATACAGCCGCCAGTATCCGGTTCCTACCTATGTTGTGGAATTCCTGTTGGGGCGTTACTGCGCAACCATAGATGAGGGAGAGATAGAAGAAGGCCTTCAGATTGTTGAAAGGCAGCTTAAAGATCGTACCGTCCGGACTGGAGACGAGGAACTCTTCAAAGCCAGAGCCAGGGAAAGGGGGTCAATCAAAATAATTGATCTCTTGAAAGCCCGTCTGGACTCCCGGAACGATTGTTTCATCGCGGAACTCCCCAGCCTGGGCCTTAAAGATGTCAGAATAGAAGACAATCTGGTCCATGATAACGAAAGAATGTTAACTGACGGTTTTTACGCCGAAGTTAACCTGACATATGATTCGGCTATTGCCACCGAAAAAAGCGGGCGTCCTTTTGCGATTGACAGCCTCAGGCCCATTCAGTTATCCAAGACTGATGTGTTAAAGGCGCTGGAGAAAGGAAGAAGAAAATTCACAACAGAAGAGTGGAAGAATTTTCTCATCCGTTCTATAGGTTTGGAGCCGGAGAACCTATCTGAACGGGCGAAAATGGTAACCCTGTTGAGAATGGTCCCTTTTGTGGAGAGGAACTACAACCTGGTGGAATTAGGCCCGCGGGGCACTGGCAAAAGCCATATTTACCAGCAGATATCTCCTTACTCCCATCTGATTTCGGGCGGCAAGGCCACGGTTGCCAAGATGTTTGTGAACAACTCCAACGGCCAGAAGGGGCTTGTTTGCCACTATGATGTTGTCTGTTTTGATGAGGTTTCCGGTATTTCCTTCGATCAGAAGGATGGCGTAAACATTATGAAAGGTTATATGGCTTCCGGTGAATTTTCACGCGGCAAGGAAAGCATCCGGGCTTTTGGCGGAATAGTGATGCTGGGAAACCTTGACGTTGATGTTCAGCAGCAGCAGCGTATCGGCCACCTGCTTAGCCCTCTGCCCACCGAAATGCGCAATGATACAGCTTTTATGGACCGGATTCATTCCTATTGCCCCGGGTGGGAATTCCCCAAGTTAAATCCGCACATGCATTTTACTGACCATTTTGGTCTGGTCAGCGATTTTATTTCAGAGTGCTGGAGCAAGCTCCGCAATGTGAACAGGTTATCGATCCTGCAGGGGCGGGTTAACTGGGGAGGAGCGCTCAGCGGAAGGGACATCGAAGCCGTAAACAAAACCGTAAACGGCCTTATTAAACTTATTTTTCCTGATCCTGAAATATTAGTTCCTGATCAGGAACTCGAAATAATCATCCGTATGGCGTTGGAAGCCAGACGAAGGATTAAAGAACAGCAAAAGCGCTGCCTGAAAACAGAATTTAGAAACACGCATTTCAGCTATATGCTGGGCGTTGATGGAATTGAACAGTTTGTTTCAACTCCCGAGCTGCATACCAATGAAACCATTGAAAGCGATCCGCTTCCTCCCGGACAAGTATGGGCGATTAGCCCCGGCGGACAAGACGCCTCGCCGGCTTTATTCAGGATTGAAGCTGCAGCAGGACCGGGAAATGGAGTAAGAATTCTCAATACTCCTGTGCCTCCGCCTTTCCGGGAGAGCGTGCGTTATGGCGAACAGAACCTTTACATAAGGGCAAAAGAACTCGTTGGCGACCGCGACCCGCGCGCCCATGAATTTTCAATTCAATTGCGCGCTATGGATGTCGATCATTCCGGACAGGGGCTCGGCTTGCCTGTGCTCGTTGCGCTTTGCAGCGGGTTAATAGAGCGGAGCGTAAAAGGCGGTTTAATAATTGTTGGCGCATTAAACCTGGGTGGTTCTGTTGAAATGATTCCAAACCCGGTCGCCGTTGCGGAACTTGCTGTCGAAAAAGGCGCTGCAGTATTGCTCATGCCCATCTCCTCCAGAAGGCAGCTTTTCGATTTGCCGGATGAAATGGCAACAAAAATTAATATAGAATTTTACGCTGATGCAGCAGATGCTTTTTCGAAGGCAATTGTGGATTAAGCTCAAGAAAGATATTTCTTATATAAAAATGCAAGGCCTAAAGTTAAAGGGATTTGAGAGAAACTTAGATACAAACTTAACCAATTGTGAACAGCAACTCTCTTTGATTTCTTGTTTCTTTATTGTAGGATTATTGTAGGCTATCGCTCTTGGAACACAGAGAGAGTATTGATAACGCCCTATTCACTTAACATTTTTCAGGGAGGGAAAACAATGCGGCAGGAGAGAGTTGAGTTTCAATGCGGTGAACTTACTTTGGAAGGGGTTTTGAGGCTTCCCGAAGGGGAAGGTCCTTTCGGCGTTGTTATTGTTTGCCACCCTCATCCTCAGATGGGAGGCGACATGTGGAACAATGTTGTTTCCGCCGTTTGTACGGCGCTGGCCGGGAAGGGTTTGGCCTCTTTCAAGTTCAACTTCCGTGGTGTGGGGAGCAGTGAGGGGGAATTTGACAATGGAGCCGGTGAATGCGACGATGCTCAGGCAGCAGTTTCGTTTGTGTTAAGCAAAAAAGAGATTAACCCCGATCGGATCGGAATCTGCGGCTATTCGTTCGGCAGCATGGTGGCTTTAAAGGTGGCGGCAAAAGAGCAAAAAATAAGGGTGGTTGCCGGAATATCTCCCTTTATCAAACCTGCAGACCTGCTTGATGGATACACAAAGCCGAAAATATTCCTCTGCGGCGTCCGGGACGGTTTTATAAACACGGAAAGCCTTCAGCAGCAGGTGGAAAAACTGCCGGAACCGAAGGAAATTGTGCTTTATCCTGATATTGATCATTTCTGGTCCGGCCAGGAAAGGGACATGGCCGCCAAAATCGGGGAATTTTTTGCGGGCAGTCTTTAAGCTACAATAAAAATTTATTATTTTCTCGCTAATAATAAATAATTTATATATTTCTTATTGCATGTTAGGCACGATTAAGTTTAAAATAATAAATAACAGCCATGGTTAATTTTAAACAAGAGGCAGGTGCTTAACATTTACGAAAAAGTAAGTGAAGTCATCGACAAAATACGCCCGATGCTGCAGATGGATGGCGGAGATGTCGAGCTTGTTGAAGTTACTGACGACGGCGTTGTCAAGGTTGCCTTAAAAGGTGCCTGCGGCGGCTGAGCGGGCGCCACTTATACCCTTAAAATGGGAATTGAGCGGTCGCTCAAGCAGCTTGTTCCGGAAGTAAAGGAAGTAGTCCAGGTATAGCTGTCATAAAAGGTGTTTTAAAAGGCATCCAGACCAACATGGTGTACAAGTATTCTAGAAACACAAGTAGTGGGAGGAGGATTTTTTCACCTTTCCCACTATTTTATTTTTTTGTCCCTTAATTAGACAATGTATCTATTGATCGCTTATGGGCATCATGATATTTTAAATAGTATGGTTTATAAGTGGATGGATATTTTAGGAGAGGTCTTTGATGTACGAAGTTGCAGTTAAGAAGCAGTTTGCCGCTGCGCACAGGCTGTTGGACTATCCTGACAGATGTTCCCGTTTGCACGGCCATTCCTGGGTAGTGGAAGTTTCCGTTTCCGGGGCTGAACTGGATGAAAACGGAATGCTGATCGATTTTAAGGAAGTAAAAAGACTTGCCGGGGAAGTAATTGACGGCCTCGATCACCAGTATTTAAACGAACTGGAATTTTTCAGCCGGCAGGGGAAGGAAACCAACCCCACTGCTGAGAATTTAGCCAGATATATCTTTAACTGTTTAAGAGAGGCTTTTAAAACCGGTTTAAAACTATCCGGTGTCCGGGTCTGGGAATCTTCCGACACATGCGCCTTCTACAGCGAGGGAAGCTAGATGAGAAGCGTTGTACTTCTTTCAGGAGGCCTTGATTCGACCGTTTCTTTAGCTCATGCCCTGCGTGAAAGCGAAGTGGAGCTTTGCCTGACCATGGATTACGGCCAGCGTTCAGCGGCCAGGGAAATCAATTCGGCGTCAGCTATTGCGGAATATTATGATCTCAATCATATGGTTGTTGATCTTCCGTTTTTAAGAAAGATTACTTTTTCGGCTTTGGTCAATACTTCGAAGGAGGTGCCCAATCCTTCAGCCGGCTTACTTGACGATCTGCAGGCCGCTCTTGACAGAGCAGCGGCGGTATGGGTGCCAAACCGCAACGGGGTGTTTATCAACATAGCGGCTTCTTTTGCCGAGGCGCTGGACTGCGGGTTGATTGTGACCGGATTTAACCGGGAAGAAGCCCGGACTTTTCCCGATAACAGCCCGGCTTTCGTCAAGGCTGCCAACGAAGCGCTTGCTTTTTCAACTAGAAACCACGTCAGGGTAGTAAGCTACACGCAGCGTTTGGACAAGGTAGAAATTGTCCAACTGGGGAAAAAACTAAATGTGCCCTGGCGGTTGATCTGGAGCTGTTACCACGGGGGCAGTGAAATGTGCGGGACCTGCGAAAGCTGCCGGCGTTTTTTCAGGGCGATGAAGGAGGCGGGGATTGATGGTTTTTCTGCAGAGCCTGATTGTTTCGGAAATAGTTCCGTATAACGGCAAACAGCTGTCCTCGCTTTGGGCATACAGGACGTGGGGCGTTAAAGGCGATAGCATAGTCGGTTTTCGCGGCCCCTGTGATATTGACTTTGAAGATATGATTGATCTGGAGGATGTATTAAGTCAATCCGCCATTTACAGTCCCGATATGCTGCACTTTATAGTTGAACACTTTGATCATGATCTTGAAAAAGGTGTCTTAAGGCAGAGACTGCTAATCAATATTATCAAGGAAATTCTTGAATTTCATGGTATCAGGACCTTGCGCCTGGGAGATGACCTTTATATAGATGACGGCAAATTATCAATTTCGATTGCTACAGTTACACCTGTTTCGACGATGATTCACGCCGGGCTGAACATAAGCAGGGAAAATGTTCCTGTAAAAGCCTCCTGTCTGCTGGAGGCGGGGTTGGCGGAAAACCGGATTCTCCCGCTTGCTGAAGAAATATGCCGGTCTTACGCTAGCGAGATCGAAGATATCTTTTTAGCGCGTTGCAAGGTTAGAGGTGGCGGGTAAGTTGGAAACTTCTATGATAGAAATATTCTCGTCTGTCCAGGGGGAGGGACCCCTTGTAGGATGCAGGCAGACTTTTCTGCGTTTTGCCGGGTGCAATCTGGAGTGCGCTTACTGCGACACCCCCGGTGAAATGCGGCCGACTCACTGCCGGGTTCAAAACTCGCTCGACTGCAAAGATATTATCTTCTACAAAAATCCTGTGAAAGTAGACCAGGTGGTTCTAGCGGTAAAGAGATTAAAACCTTCAATTCACCATGCAATCGTCTTAACCGGAGGAGAACCTCTTCTGCAAAGTGAATTTTTAAAGGTGATCCTCCCTTTATTAAAAGGTTCGCGCCTGAGAGTGTACCTGGAAACAAACGGCACACTTACCAAGCAGCTGGAAAGTATAATCGACATGGTTGACTTTATTGCCATGGATATCAAACTGCCGGGTATTTCAGGCCTGTTTCCCCTGTGGGATGATCATAGAAAGTTCTTAGCCGCGGCTGTTCAAAAAGAAGTTTTTATAAAGGTAGTTGTGGGCGGAAAAACCAGCGATGAAGAATTTATTCGGGCTGTCCGGCTGGTTGCGGGGATAGCCGACCTGCCCCTGATTATCCAGCCTGTTACGGGCGGCCGGTTTGTCAAGCCCGGCCCGGACCGGCTTCTTTTCCTTCAGGAGCTGGCGCTTGAGCATCTTTCGGATGTAAGGGTAATTCCACAGGTTCATAAAATAATGTATATGTTATGATAGAGATAGAGATAGAGATAGAGATAGAGAAAATGAAAGGGTCTGGAGAGTGGATTTAAAAAAGATTCAGGAAGCGGTCCGGATGATTCTTGAGGCTGTCGGCGAAGATCCGGACAGACCGGGTTTAATAGGAACTCCCGAGAGAATAGCCAAAATGTATGAAGAAATTTTTTCCGGGCTGAACGAGGAACCCAGTAAACACCTTGAGAAAATATTTCTGGAAGACCATGAGGAAATGGTCCTGGTCAAGGACATACCGATGTACTCCGTATGCGAGCACCACCTGCTGCCCTTTTTCGGGGTTGCCCACGTCGCCTATATTCCCCGGCAGTGGAGGGTTACCGGCCTTTCCAAACTTGCCAGGGTGGTGGAGGGATATTCGCGAAGGCCGCAGCTGCAGGAGAGGCTGACCACGCAAATTGCCGACGCCGTCATGTCGGAACTCAATCCGTACGGGGTGTTGGTCGTCATTGAGGCCGAGCACATGTGTATGACACTGCGCGGGGTCAGGAAGCCGGGCTCCAGGACGGTGACTTCGGCGGTACGCGGCGTTTTCCAGAAAAGTGTGGCAACCAGGGCCGAGGCAATGGCCCTGATCAAAAAGAATGACTGAGAAGACATCCATGCTGCAAAAACAGCGCCGTCTTAAAGGATAAAAATCCATCGACAAAGGGGTGTCAATGCCATAAATGCGATTTTGAAAAACTCCCTATGCAAAAGATTGTTTTCGGGATAGACTGCGGAGGTTGAGATGAAAATTCTAGTGGTTAATGATGATGGAATATACGCCAGGGGATTGAGCGCCCTTGTCAGGGGCTTAAAAGACCTCGGCGAGATATACGTTGTGGCTCCTGACCGGGAAAGAAGCGCTACAGGTCACAGCATTACGGTGCACCGGCCCCTGCGCGTCAGGAAGGTTTCCTTATCATCCGATTTCGGGGTTGCAGCCAGCTGGTCGGTTGACGGCACGCCGTCCGACTGCGTTAAGCTGGCTGTTGAAAACCTCCTTCCTAACCCGCCGGAGGTAGTTCTTTCGGGAATCAACCAGGGGTCCAATCTGGGCACGGATGTGCTCTATTCGGGAACAGTCTCGGCGGCAGTCGAGGGTTTAATTAGCGGTTTTCCGTCGGTTGCCGTTTCCCTGACCAGTTTCACTGACCGTGATTTTTCCACGGCTGCGGAGTTTGCGCGTAAACTAGTTACAATACTTGAAAAGGGCGCCTTTTCGCAGAATTTCCTGCTGAATGTAAATGTGCCCCCCGGCGATCGGCACAACGGCGTAAAGATAACCCGCCTTGGAAACCGGAGGTACATCAATATCTTTGATAAAAGGACAGATCCCCGGGGAAGGGTTTATTACTGGATGGGAGGGGATCTGCTTGAGATGGAAGATAATCAAGAGGGCACGGATGTCAGCGCGGTTAAAAACAATTATATTTCCATAACCCCGCTGCACATTGACCTGACGGATTATCCAAGCGTCGACAACCTGAACAGCAACGGCTTCTTAGAGAATTTTAAAACAATTATTTAAAACAATTCTTACGGGAGGTAGTAAAATTTGAAGAACTACAAGAGCAGTCAAATTCGCAATCTGGGGGTCGTCGCCCATGGCGGCGCCGGAAAAACATCGCTCGTGGAGGCAATGCTGTTTAACAGCGGAGCGGTAAACAGGCTTGGCCGGGTGGACGATGGCACCACCACAGCAGATTACCATCCGGAGGAGATAAACCGCAAGATAACAATTCACACGAGCCTTGTTCCCTGCGAGTGGGAAGGCTGCAAGATTAATGCCCTGGATTCTCCCGGTTTTTCCGATTTTATAGGAGAAGTGCTGGCCGTGTTAAGGGTTGTGGACTGTGCCCTTTTTGTAGTGTCTGCGGTCGACGGGGTGGAAGTTCAGACGGAGATCATCTGGGAGCACGCCGATAAGCGGGAGCTGCCCAGACTTGTTTTTATAAATAAGATGGAGCGAGAAAACGCACATTTCTTTAAAGTCCTCGATGATTTAAAAGAAAAATTCAATACCCATTTTGCGCCTGTAATGCTGCCTATCGGCCAGGCTGCCGATTTCAGCGGGATAGTTGATATGATCGAGCAGAAGGCGTTCTCTTACGGGAATGACGGAAAGGCTGTGGAAATAGCTGTACCCGGCGGAATGGCCGATACGATCGGCGAGTACCGCGAAATGCTTATCGAGGCCATTGTTGAGGCTGATGACGAGCTGATGATGAAGTACCTGGAAGGCGAGGAACTGACTCCGGAAGAATTGAAGGAGGGGCTTAAAAAAGGTGTCGCCACCAACAAGGTGGTACCTGTGCTCTGCGGTTCGGCGATTAAGAACAGCGCTGTAATCAACCTGATGAACTTTCTGGTCAAATACTGCCCGCCGCCTGAAGATAAAAGCACAGAGCCGTTCTCGGGGCTGGTTTTTAAAACGCTTGCCGACCCCTATGTAGGCAGAATGAACTTCATTCGCGTTTATACGGGCGCCCTTAAAAGCGACAGCGTACAGTTCAACAGCACCAGGGAGAAAGCGGAAAAGGTCGGGCAGGTGCTTTATTTAAGGGGTAAAACTTCGGTTCCAACAACAGATGTTCCTTCCGGGGACATCGCCGTGCTGGTCAAACTTCAGGAAACCGGAACGGGAGACACCCTGTGCGATAAGGATAACCCGGTCGAACTGGAAGGGATAAGCTTCCCAGTTCCTACACTGAGTGTGGCTATAAGCCCGAAGAGCAAGGGAGACGAAGATAAATTGAGCAGCGCGATGGCCAGGCTGCTGGAAGAGGACCCGACCGTCAGGGTGGAGAAGAACGTGGAAACGAAGGAGAGTCTGCTGACCGGAATGGGCGAGATGCACCTGGATATTCTGATGGAAAGGCTCAAGCGCAAGTACGGCGTCGATGTGGTAATGAGTTCGCCCAAGATACCTTACCGGGAAACTATCCGTAATGAAGTCAAGATTGAAGGAAAACATAAAAAGCAAACGGGCGGCCACGGCCAGTTCGGACACGTTTGGCTGCGCTTGGAGCCGCTGTTGAACGAACCCTTTGTTTTTGACGAGGAACTTTTCGGCGGGTCCGTTCCCAAACAGTATGTGCCGGCTGTGGAAAAAGGAGTACGCGAGGCAATGGAGGATGGAATCCTGGCCGGTTACCCGGTGACCGGGGTAAAAGCAGTCCTCTACGACGGTTCCTACCACCCGGTTGATTCTTCGGAAATGGCCTTCAAAATTGCCGGTTCGATGGCCTTTAAAAAAGGCGCTGCACAGGCGAAGCCTGTTTTACTAGAACCAATTTTGGAAGTTGAGGTAATAGTGCCGGAAAGCTATATGGGTGATATAATTGGTGATTTCAATACAAAACGGGGCCGCATCCTCGGCATGGAACCCTCAGAGAACAAAAAAACCAAAGTAAAGGCTCTTGTGCCGATGTCCGAGATGTCCCGCTACGCAATCGATTTGAAATCAATGACCCAGGGGCGCGGTTCTTTTTCCGCCGCTTTCAGCAGCTATGAAGAAGTCCCGCTCAGGCTTGCCGAGGAAGTAATCAAAAAAGCAAAGGCCGCGCAGGAGGCGGAAAAATAAGCTGTCCAGAGTTGCTTAGCTGCCGCTGCGGTTAGGGGAATATCCGAAAAGGGCATACTATCCGGTAAAAAGCCTTTGGAGGATGTCAAGTTGAAGAAACTACCCCGTCTTTATCACATCAAGCCGCGCCAGGACAGCCGCAATCCGGTTGCCCGCACGCTTGACTTTTTTGTGGGAATATTGCTTTTCTGGCTGTTTGTCCTGTCGATTTTATTAATTTTCCTGCCGGTGTATACGGCTCTTTGCTGCTCTTTGCCGGCGGCGTCGGCTATGTGTCTGGCAGGCGTCCGTTATCAAAAATGGCGAAAAAGCAAGCGCCGGCTGCATAACAGGATGTGGCTTACCGGGGAGAAGTACCGTAGCGAGATTGACAGCTTGAAAACGCGCCATGATCTGATTGTGTTTGTGGGGTTGCTTCTGGAAAGGTCCGGCCAGTTTGAGGATGTCCGGGTAGCCCCGAAAGATTCTGTGCCGATTCTGTCCGCGTACAGGGGCGCCAAAGTCGGGATTCAGTGCCTGCCGCCCGCTTTGCCGGACGCCGTTGCCGATCCCGGCTACTGCGCTGAAATTATTCAGCAGCTTGGCGAAGATTTGGAAAAGGGACGGTATGAAAAGGCGTTTATTGCCGCCGTAGGGGAACTCCACCCCCGTGTAAGATGGCTGATCAAGATGCTCGGCGGGAATTACCCGGTGGCGCTGCTGCCCAAGGAGAAGCTTGTCGAACTGGCTGTCCGGGCAGAAAGACTGTCAGCCGGGGAAGAAGTTCCCGAAAGCGGCGTAAAGGGTAAAAAGCAGGAAAGTGTTTTAAATGGGCAGGAGCCGGGGATTAAAGAAATTGTCCTTGCCCGGAAAAAGAGCTCCAGATATCTGGCAGCGTTTTTTATGCTGGCCGCTTTTTATCTGATTGCTCATCTTACCGGCTTTGCCGCCGGAATTTGTCTGGTCTTTATCATTATCAACGGTGTTTTGGCTGTAGCCTGCCTGATTGTCAACCGTGAAAGAAGAGGCGCTTTCAGACTGGAATAAGCCGTTAAGGTGGGATTTTGTCTGTCAATTGAGAAAACATTGAGCTCGGATTTGGTTTACAGGGGCAAAATAATCAATTTGAAAGTGGATCGCGTGGAACTTGCCGGAGGAGGCGCCGCTGTCCGGGAGGTCGTCGAACACGCCGGCGCGGTGGCGGTTGTAGCCGTAGACTCCGCTGAAAACGTCCTGCTAGTCAGGCAGTACCGTTATCCTACCGGAAAAGAGCTTCTTGAAGTTCCCGCCGGGATGGTTGAACAGGGCGAGGACCCGCTTTCCAGCGCGAAAAGGGAACTGGCCGAGGAAACAGGCGCCAGGGCTTCCTCCTGGCAATATCTGTTTGGATTTTACTCATCCCCCGGTTTCTGTGACGAGTACCTGCGCGTTTACCTGGCCAGGGAGCTTGAGTTCGCCTCTCAGAATCTGGATGAGGATGAATCGATAGAGCTGGTTAAGATTCCTTTGGGCAGGGTTCCGGAAGAGATTGAGCGGGGCGCTATTCAGGACGCAAAATCAATCGCCGGTTTGCTGGGCGCATTCCGGCTGGTGAATAAAAATACCGGCTGATCAATTATAAGTTAAAATATTTGGCCGCCGGTTCAAAAACAATCCGGTTGTTTCTAAGCGAGGCGATTGCCGGGCCCCTGTAGTTCCTTCCGCTTTGCAGGCCGCCGATACCGGCTATGATCAGGTGGGCAGGATTAAGCAAAAACGCCGTGATGGTCGATTTATCACGGCCGGGCACGCCGGCGTTGACGCTGCCAAGGCATCTTCCAAAGATAACGATACTGCCGCCGGAGTACAAACGCGCGCCGGGATTTACATCGCCGACAATAACCAGGTTATTCACTGCTTCTATTTCCTGGCCGGAGCGGATGGTGGCAAAGATCAACCGGGCCGGTTCATCGGTATCGTCGATTATATCTTCGACAACGGGGGCAGGCTGAATAACAGGCAAATGTATTTCCTTATTTGGCACGAGCCCGTACTGCAGGCAGATGTTTTCCAGTTCGGCGTATTGTGGGTTGTCCGGGGAACCGCTCGGATAGTGAAAAGTAAACTTTGCTCCCTTGAAGAAGCCTTTTGAAGAGTTAAATTTTCTCTCCAGATCATCTTTCAGCTCTTCAAAGTTGCTGGCCGGATTGAGAAGGATGACCAGACCGCCACGGGTTCCTTTGATAGTGACGATTTCTTTACTCATCATGCAGTCCGCCTTTCCAGAATAACCAACTTTTTTATATTCGATTTGATCTTTCATATTCCTGCCGTTGTCTAAAAAGATTGTCTCAGAATGCAAAGCTTTGTATAAAAATGTAACCTTTGCGGCAACTTTAAAAGGTAACTTATTATCGGAGGGAGGAAAGCAGCTTGCCGGAATGGAGAAAGGACCCGGTTGTCGACCGGTGGGTGGTTATTTCCACGGAAAGAAGCAAACGTCCGTCAAGCTTTAAGGTGACGGAAGAGAAGATAAAAGGACAGGTATGTTCATTGTGCCCCGGCCGCGAGCAGGAAACACCACCCGAGGTGATGTCTTTCCGCAAGCAGGGTACGCAGCGAGACAACCCCGGCTGGTGGGTCAGGGTGGTCCCAAACAAGTTCCCGGCTGTCAGCGCCGAGGCCGCGCAGGAAGTTTACAATAAAGGGATCTACGCCGCAATGGACGGGCTGGGCGTCCATGAAGTTGTAATCGAGTCGCCGGATCACATTGACAACCTGGATGTCGAGGACGACCACCAGATAGAAGAGATCCTCTGGGCGTGGAAAGACCGCCTGCTAGCCCTGCGGCAGGACAAACGGATGAAATATATCCAGGTCTTTAAGAATTTCGGCGAGACTGCCGGAGCGTCCCTGGAGCATACTCACTCCCAGATTGTTGCTATCCCCATTGTCCCTCATGATATAAGCCTGGAGATGAATGCCGCAAAAAAGTATACGGAGGACACGGGGAGATGCATTTTTTGCGACATGGTGGCCAGCGAAATACAGCAGTGTGAACGTATGGTCATGCAGGGGGAGAGGTTTGTCATCCTGGCGCCCTTTGCTTCGCGCTTTCCGTTTGAAACATGGATATTGCCCGTTAAGCACCAGCACGATTTTGCCGGCATCACCAAGGAAGAGGCCGTTGAGCTTTCTTCAATGCTGCGCTCACTTTTGGTCAAGATGTCCTTATTGCTGCATAAACCTCCATATAATATAGTTTTGCATAATTCCACTATAAATACGTCCGATACCTCATTTTATCACTGGCGCCTGGAGATCCTGCCCAGGCTGACCGTGATTGCGGGTTTTGAATTGGGCACCGGCCTGTATATCAACCCGACTCCTCCCGAACTGGCGGCAAAATGTTTGTCTGAGTGTTAATACAATTATTTTATAATTTTTTTTCCTTAAGTGGACAAATTAAAGAGGTATAGATTTTTAGATTCCTGCGGGAGGTAAAAATATGTTCGACCGTCCACTTAAGGTTTTAATGGTTTCCTCAGAGGTAGTTCCTTTTGCCAAAACAGGCGGTTTGGCGGACGTAGCCGGTTCGCTGCCCAAAGCGCTGGCTACTGTCGGCAGCGATTACGCCGGAAATGACGTCAGGATTGTGCTTCCCCATTACAAAGGAGTTGAAGGCGCCCGCTACCGGATGGACTTCCCGGTTCTGACCAGTGAGCGGGTCGAAACAGCAATCGTCCGGGAATCCTCCATTGAAGCCCAGTACATGGGGGAACACCGCCTTGTCCCGGTATACCTGATTGACAACCACTATTATTTTTACCGTGACAACCTGTATAACTATGATGACGACGCGGAGCGTTTCACTTTTTTTTGCCAGTCTGTCCTGGAGATGCTGCCCAGGCTTGGCTGGCAGCCGGATATTATTCACTGCAATGACTGGCAGACCGGCCCCATCCCATTTTTTCTGAAAGTCCTTTATGCAAAAGATCCTTTTTACAATAAAATATCCACTGTTTTTACAATCCACAATTTACAATACCAAGGCAATTTTGAAGAAAAGACTCTCAACCTCCTGGGAGTGAGCGAAGATTACTTTACGCCCGACCGTCTCGAATTTTACGGCGGGATCAGCTTCATCAAAATGGGCCTTACTTATGCGGATGTCTTGAGTACCGTCAGCAGAACATACGCTCTGGAGATTCAGCAGCCGGAAAGCGGCGAACGCCTGGACGGGCTTTTGAGGGAGCGCTCGAACGACCTTTACGGGATCGTCAACGGGATCAATTATCATGAGTTCAATCCGAAAACGGACCCTCGCCTGTACCGCAACTATGACCAGTATTCCATTGAAAACAAACAGGAAGACAAGATGTCCCTGCAAAAGGAACTGGGACTGCCTGTGAGAAACGTTCCGGTAATGGGAATGATTTCACGCCTGGCGCAGCAAAAAGGCTTTGATCTTCTGGCCGGGATTATTAATGAGTTGCTGGCTTTGGACGTGCAGCTGGCGCTGCTGGGAAGCGGAGAACCTGAATATGAAAAGATTTTCCGGGATATAAAAGACAGGTACCCGGAAAAAGCCGGCATTTACCTTGGTTTTAACCCTGTTCTGGCCCAGCGAATCTACGCCGGCGCAGATCTGTTCCTGATGCCTTCCCGTTTTGAACCCTGCGGCCTGGGTCAGCTGATCGCCATGCGCTACGGTAACATTCCGGTGGTCCGGGCAACCGGGGGGCTCGCGGACACGGTGAGCGACTACAACCCCGTAACCGGTACGGGAAACGGTTTTGTTTTTTTAGAGTATGACAAGAATGCTTTTTACCAGGTAATCATGCGGGCGTTAAACTTGTACTGGCACGAACCTGCCCAGTGGCAGAAGCTGGAGCGCAATGCCATGGAACAGGATTTTTCCTGGACCCGCTCGGCGGTTGAATATCTCCAGCTGTATTATGAGGCGATTAACCGACATCTTTCCAGGAGCAAGATAGCCTGACTTTGACTACCGGGCCTTAAATGACTCGTAAAGATAAATTGCGAACGTTCCGAAAATAATTGCCATGTAAGCCCATAAAAACTCGATCCTTAAGGCGTGATCACGACCGAGGGCGACCTGAATGCTTCCCCATTCAGTGAATCCTATAAGCCAGATCAGTTCTACTTTTATCCAGCTCAGCAACGTACGGGCAAGCTGATACTGAATCCTCATATTCTGCCCGGTTATCCGCCAGGGATAATTAAAAAGGTGTGGATACCGGCTTAAAGCAGATATTCCTGCGCTGATCAGCACGAACACAAGCAGCTGGCGGATCAGCGCTGTCTTGTCGCCCCAGGCAACCGGGATTCCCCCGGCTCCGAACCTGGTGGGGACATGGTCCGGCAGCGCCGCCCAGTACCTGACAAGGGCAAAGATCATGGCCAGGATACCGATTATATAAGCGATCTCCAGCGCATTTTCTAAATTGGAGCGGGGGATGGAAATAGCCGGCCGGCTTCTTGGTGTGGCTTTTTTCATGTTGTCGATTTTCCTTAAAAGATTTTTAATTTCTCAAATAATATATACCTGCCGGGCTGGTTTTTCAAGAGGCGCCAAGTGGAAGCAAGGGGACGGAAGCAAGGACTCAAATACTGTTCTGGAATTGGTAGTCTGCGTAGGGTCTGCCCTTGATGAAAAGCAGGTTAAAGATATAAAGTGGCCTAAACATTGCCTACTGATTAAGGAAGCAAGGGGACGGGAAGCAAGGGGACGTATATTTTGCTTCCTAAGTGCTAGTGCTGGAAATCTTAACTGCGGGTTGAAATGAAGGAAATAATTATTTAAATGGGTGACGAGGGGACGGGGTTGTTAATACCTTTAATGTAAGATTATTTTCAGGATAGACACCCATGCCGCAGCGGCGCCATCTGAATATATAAAAATATTATTCTCAGGATAGTTGAAATAAAGGGAATAAATATTTAAACGGATCTGTAGAAAGGGGCAAGTTATATATGGGACAAGGAGCATTAAGAAATCTTTTCAGCCTTTCGAAACAGCTTGGCCAATTTGTCCCTGGCAATTATTTTGGCGGCGAAGGCAGTAATTGACACAGCGCACAGCAGCAGCTTTGTAAACTTCCTCATGAATGGACCTCCTTTACAGTTTTACTGTTTTTATAGTGTCCGCCGCGGAAGGTGCTTATGTATCTATTAATTCTCTTTGGTGGACTGTTTTTTGGATTGCCGGATTGGTGATTATAGCTTTGATTATAGCTAAATTGATTGAATTGGAACCGATGATTCGCGGGAGTGGAATTCCCCATGTAAAAGGCGCTGTTACCGGACAGATAACCATGAATTGGTTTAGGGTGCTCTGCTTAAAGTTTGCCGGTGGGATATTGGCAATTGGAGCGGGTATGTCATTGGGGAGAGAGGGTCCTTCTGTCCAGTTGGGCGCAGTAATCGGACAGGGGTTAAACCGGTTGTTTCGAGGGCTGCGGGTTGAAGAAAAAGTGCTTATCACCAGTGGGGCTGGAGCGGGGTTGGCTGCGGCTTTTAATGCTCCTTTGGCAGGGGTAGTTTTTTCTTTGGAGGAATTGCATAAGAATTTTTCCCCGCCCGTTTTGTTGTCGGCTACCGCAGCGTCTGCAACTGCAGATTATATTTCCCGCAGCATTTTTGGTATAAAGCCGATCTTTGATTTCAGTTCGCTGCAGGTTCTGCCAATGAAATACTATCTATGGCTATTGCTATTAGGGGCAATAATCGGTATTTTAGGGGCTTTTTATAATTGGTCATTGTTAAAATCATTACGGATATATGAACAGCAGAACCTGATTCCCAAAAAATTAATAATGATAATCCCTTTATTATTAACCGTTCCGGTGGGGTTTTCCAATCCAGATGTGCTCGGGGGCGGCAATGAATTAGTAATTGGAATCCACAATGGCCAATATGTATTGATAACGCTGATTGCCTTACTGGGAATCAAATTTGCCTTGACTGTTGCAAGTTACGGATCAGGAGCGCCGGGGGGGATTTTTATGCCTTTATTGGTCATCGGCGCGCTGGCCGGAGGTGTATTCGGCCATGTTTTAGTCCCGGCGCTGAATATCGATCCCGTTTACAGCAATAATTTTGCGGTTTTCGCTATGGCCTCGTTCTTTACGGCGATAGTAAAAGCGCCTATTACCGGCTGTATTCTAATAACCGAGATGACCGGGTCTTTTAGTCACCTTCCCGCCTTAATAATCGTCGCCATGATGTCATATATTGTAGCAGACCTGTTAAAGTCCAGGCCTATTTATGAGGACCTGTTAAACCGGATTCTGGCCAGGGGAAAAAAGGAACTGTTGGAAGAATATCAGGACTCAAATACTGTTCTGGAATTGGTAGTCTGCGTAGGGTCTGCCCTTGATGAAAAGCAGGTTAAAGATATAAAGTGGCCTAAACATTGCCTACTGATTAACATTAAGAGAGGGGAGACAGAAATTGTTCCTGATGAAGGGATAAAAATTATAGCAGGTGATTATTTGAATTTTATAACCAGTGAAAGAAGAGCGCCCAAAACGAAAGAAACATTACTCAAAATGAGCGGGTATTAGGATGCTGATTGTTGATTGGTTTTTGCGATAAAAAGCCAAATGTTACATGGTATGAAATACCGAAGCGCTCCGGTTAGGTTCTCCCTATATGTGGGTTTAATTCCCGTCTCCGACACAAAAGACCATTCAAAATCAAGGGCTGTAGAAAAACCTCGGAATGCGATACGCCGCCCCATGACCCTTTTTCTGACAGCTGTTATTTATCGGGAAAGATACATCGTAGTAACATCCCCCGGGCAGGCGTCATGCCTCTATAATTGAGACATTTGCATTAAACTTCCGGGGGGTGAAGGCCATAGACCTTTATAAAAATTTCCGTTGCTGCTTATAGATGACCAGGCCGGGGCGGATACCCTTGAAGGGAGGGCCCTGCGGAGGTTGATAGCCAGCCTGGCCGAAAAGGGGCTGCCTGTAGTACAGTCCGGAATGAACGAATACCACAGCAGCAGGCATGTGTTATTCTCCGAATCCGAAGCGGGCTGCATTCTGGTGGGTTGGAACAGGGTCAGCGCTTACCGGCTACGGGAGGCCGTCTTTCAGCTGGGGGAGCTGATTGCTTTTTTCAGGGAAAATTCAGGGAAAAAACAGGCGGCGGCGCCCTGGCCGGCGCCCGTGGAGGCAGGGGCAGGCTGGCGGTAATAACCAATTCCTCCTACGAGGCATCTGCTACAACGTAGGTATGATCATGGAAAGTATGAAAAAGGACGGATCCGCAGTTGCCGAAAACATTCTTTTTGATGAGGCCTGGTATGCCCATTACAGCAATCTGGAAGAACAGTGGCATGGCTTTGAGGTATCAGCCCGGGACTACGCCATGCTGGACCCCATAAAAGTCATCATTCTGACCCCCGGCGGAGCCCCGGATAAAACACCGGGGATCGGCTGTTCCCGCCCCCATAGTTTCAAAATTTCTCATGGACAGGGGTGTAGTAGCCGAAAAAACCGGCTTTTACTCTTTCCTGTTTTTATTCTCAATTGGTGTGACCAACGGCAAGTCGGGCACTCTTCTGACCGCGCTGTTTGAATACAAAAGGGCATATGACACCAACCTTCCCCTGGCCGCGGCTTTTCCTGACCTGGTTCGCCTCTACCCGGACCAGATGACCATGCAGGACCTCTGCCGGGAAATGCATTCATTCCTCTGCGCTAAGGACTACTCCGGGCTGTTTCAAAGGGTCTTTGACCGGCTTCCGGAATAGGCAATGACACCATCGGAGGCATGCCTCAGCCTGGTTCGCGAAAGCGCCAGGGCACGCGCCTCCGACGGGCTGGCCGGCAAAACCTGCGCCGTAATGGTTGCGCCATACCCTCCCGGCATACCCTTGATCATGCCGGGGGAGAAATTCAGCCTTCCAGTCGAGGAGTGCGTTAACACAACTTTCCTCTCCAAAACCCCGAACCCCCCTTGCATACTTGATCCGTCAAAATAATTAGGTACTACATTTAAGCGGTGCAAGACCGTATGTTTGTTTTTCAGGGGGTCCTTGATCCCAAGTTTCTTATAGATATCCCGTTGCTCCGGTTCCGGCTGGCTGGATAACCGGATACTGTAAACCTTGTTTTCCTCTCCATGTAAAATTATTGTACTTCTGGTGTGCGTGCAAAGAACCTTTTTGATCGTTGACCATTGACGCGTATCTCCTTGTTCCCGTAAACCTGTCTCAATCAAGGTATTGAAATCGAAATGGGCCATTGCTTCATCAGCTATCTTGATAATATACCCATCGTTTTCAAATAAAGAAGCCTGGCCGGTGATTCTGCCTTCTAAAACAAAGGCCAGCTTTTTTAATTATGATCTTGGGGAGGGTAAAGTTGGGTTAAGGTATGTCTTTTCTTCTAAAGAGGCAGGCGGCCAGGAAGACGGCGGCAATTATATAAAAAGCCGTGTAAACCAGCATCTGTGTGCTTGGTTCGGATATGCTGCCGAAGGGTCCCATCTGGGTAAAGTTCAGGGATGATCCGCCGGAAAAGGACAGGAGGATGTGGACTATCTTGCGGTAAAGAGCGTCTGCAGGCATAATCAGGCTGGAAATAATCCCTATCCTGATCATTGCCGCGCTGTTAATAATCCAGCCGAACTGTTCAACTATTCCCCCGACAACAGCTATCGCGTAAATCATAAAGACAATAATCCCGTTGGCCAAGGTAGGGAAAATGACGGAGCCGAGAGCAGCCACGCTGAGCAGGACCAGCGGTTGGAGGCAGAAAAGTCCAAGGGCGGGGTAAATGCCGTTGACCATAAAACCTGTTATGCAATAAACAATCGCAGAGAGGGCGGATAGAAAGAATGCGGCGAACAAGACCAGCAGGCAGCCATGGCCGAGCAGTTTACCGAGGATAAAATCCACTCTTTTAATTGGTCTGGCCAGCATGGCATATACAGTGCCCCCCTCTATTTCCGACGAGACCGTTCCTGCAGAGGAAAAAATGGCCAGTAAAGACACGATAAAGCTTCCGAAGTAAATGCCTACAGAGACAAGCTGGCTGATAACGATTTCCCTTTGCAGTTGTGACATGGGACTGGTATCGGCAAGTATTTCCTTGCTGGCATAGTATAGCCCCAGGCCGTAAAGCCCAAGGAAAAGAATGGTCAAGAGGACGGCTGCGGCCAGCAATTTACGCCGCAGACCTTCACGCCAGGTTAAAATGGCTATGGTCAGCAATCCTTTTCTCCTTCCTCCCGGATAAGGTTGACAAAAAGATCTTCCAGGGAATTTTGGCGCCCAACAAGTTCATACAGTCTTCCGCCGTTTTTGATGACTATTTCAGCCAGGCGTGCCCTGTCTTCCTTATCACTCAACAGCGCCTTTCCTTTCTCTCCTGCCCAGGCAATTGAAAAACAGGCTTCTTCCAGCGCTGCATCCAGATTAGGAGTTCGCCCTCCGATTTCCACTTCCACCTCTACTGTTTTTCCGGTCAGATAGTCAATCGGTCCTTCTTCGATAATCCTTCCCTTATTGATAATAGCTACTCTGTCACAGATCATTTCTACTTCGCTCAGCAGGTGGCTGTTTAGAAAAACTGTTTTCCCTTTCCGTTTCTGTTCCAGGATGATTTCCCGGACTTCTTTGCGGCCAAGCGGGTCAAGCGCCGACGTAGGCTCGTCCAGGAAGAGAAGATCAGGATCGGTGAGCAGGGCGCTGGCCAGGCCGAGGCGCTGCTGCATGCCCTTGCTGTATGTGCGCACCCGCTGTTTTTCCCTGCCCGTCAGACCTGTAATTTCCAGGACATGGGCGATCCTGGAATGCCTTGCCGAAGGGTCAAGACGGCCCAAAGAGAAATGCAGGTTGAGGACTTCCAGGCCGGTAAGCCAGTCCTGGTAATGAAAATTTTCCGGCAGAAAGCCGATTCTTTTCTTTGCAGCAAGGTTACCCAAAGGCTTGCCGAGCAGCCAGGCCTTCCCTGAAGCAGGAAACAAAAGGCCGACCAGCATTTTTACGAAGGTGCTTTTTCCAGCGCCGTTCGGACCCAAAAAACCATAGATTTGCCCCCCGTTTATCGAGAGGCAAATCTGTTCACAGCCAACCTTTGATTTATAATATTTTGTCAGACCGTCGGTAACGATTGCTTCTTCCATTACTACCTCATCTGTTCAGCCAGGGCGACTGCCTGGTTAAGTTCCAGTTCTTCTCCGGCAAGGCAGTAAATAACGCCGCTTTCCTGCCAGATCAGGGCGGCATCCTTGCTTTCCCCGTTATCCAGCGCGGCGGAAGGCTTTATGAATACCCCGCTGTTCCCGTTTATTGTTACTTCTGTTGATGACCCCTCAATGTTGGGAACGGGAATGGTATGCTGCCAGTCTTTGATTGCCTCGAGCTGTGAGCGCAGGCTTTCAGGCAGAACGGGGATGGCGAGCAGCGCTTCTCTGACTGCTTCTACGTCGACCCCTTCGGGGGCTTTCAGTTCAGGGATTCGGCCCTGCGAAATCGTCAGGTTATAGCCTCCCGCCGCATATTGCGCCGTTACAACAGAGGGTATGTCAATTCCAAATTTACGATTGTTTAGTTCTTCCGGCATTAATTTCTTGCTCCCCAGCGACGCCAGAAGCTGGTTGATTTGCGCCGTGTCGGGCGTTATGTACAGCTTTGCCCCTGAAGTAAGGGAGAGCGAAGGTTGTACGCCGCCTGGCGGATTACCGGGAAGCCTGATGGAGAAATCAACAGCCTCCTGCGCTTTGTCAAGGGAAACAGGTGAAATTGTGTCCTGCTTTCCTGTAACTTCGAATTTGCCAAGATTATTGATGTCTACCTGACCCGCCCCCGTGCGGATCGCTTTGTCAAGCTGGGCGAAATCCTGGGAACTGATATCGATTGTCTGAATTCGCTCCACACGGAAAATGTTGAGCAGGTTTCCGGCAAGGACCCGCACCGAACTGAAACTGAATGCCAGTGCAAGGGCGGCAATGATAAAACATGCTGCAAATTGTTTTCTGTATCTGCTGAACATATCGGAGACTCCTTTCTGTTTAATATTATTATTAACGGCGCCAGTGTTTAAACTTATTTCAAATGAACCGGCTTTTATCTTTTGGTTGATAAAATCGCCGGTTTCCTGCAGCCTGAGCAACTCCGAGCGGCAGGCCTGGCATGCTACAAGGTGGCTTTTTATTTCATTGGCCTGTAAGGACGGGAGTTCTCCATCCAGATAGCTTTGGAGGATCCCTTCTTTATAACACATTTTCAACCCTTCTTAGAAAGTTCATATTCTCTTTTGAACCTCGCCCTTGCCCTGGCCAGTACAGAACCGACGGAACCTGGTTTGATTCCTGTTTTGGCTGCAATTTCACGGTAGCCGGCGCCTGCGTATTTTAACAGCAGGCAGGTCCTGTCGAGCGCCGGCAGTTTCAACAGCACTCCGTCCACAAGGCGGGTTTCCTCCTGGCCAAGAAATGCTTCCTCGGCGGAAAGAGGCTTTTCGACTGATTCCTTGAGGCAAAGCGCTGTTTCCCTTCTGGACCTGTTCCGCTCACCGCGCAGGTAGTTGTATGCAAGGTTTGTAACCACGGCAGTCAGCCAGTTCAGAAGCTTATTTTTTTCCGCCGGGGGAGTCTGATATAGTCTGAGAAAGGCTTCCTGCGCCAGATCATCAGCCGACTGGGAATCACCCAGGATATAGGACGCCCTGCCCCGGACTGCGTTGTAATGGGATCTGTATGTCTGTTCGAATTCTCCGGTTTTAGTTTTCCTTTGGCCGGTTGTATGCGGGAAAATGATAATTCCCCCTGAAAAAGGATCCTTTATGAATTATAACACCGCACGGACAAAATTTGTGACAGATGATTTTTGCAATATTGAGTTTCATCTTTTAAGCTGGCGCTGCTTGAAGCGGAATGGATGTCTGTCTTGATCTTGTTTATACGGTCAAATATAATTTACCTGGATGGTTGTTGATAATACATCTGATTACCGAAAGGGCGAAATTATGAGAGTATCCGTAATTCTAGGCCACCCGCGAAAAAGAAGTTTTAACAGCGCTATTGCTTCAGTGGTTGTCGATGCCTTGCGGGAAAAAGGTCACCAGGTATTTTTCCACGACTTGTATGAAGAAAATTTTGATCCCCTCTTGCCAAAAAACGAACTTCTCCGGCATACGGAACTGGAGCAAAAAATTGAAGAACACTGCGTCGAGTTAAGCAGCGCGGAAGGCATAGTGATTATTCACCCAAACTGGTGGGGCCAGCCGCCCGCTATTTTAAAGGGGTGGATGGACAGGGTTTTCAGACCTGGTGTGGCTTATGAATTCAAAGAAGGCGACCTGGGTGAAGGGATTCCCGACGGTCTGTTAAAAGCCAAAATAGCCGTGATATTCAATACTTCAAACACTTCCGAATAGAGGGAAAGGGAAGTTTTTGGCGACCCCCTGGAGACTATCTGGAAGAACTGCATCTTCGATTTCTGCGGAGTAAAGAATTATTTTCGCAAAAACTTCAGTATGGTCATCACAAGTACATTTGAAGAGCGCAGGAAATGGCTGGAGGAAGTACGCGAAATAACCAACCGTTTATTTTAAATGAAAAGGAAAGAGCAGGAATCAATCCCTTTCGGGGTTTCCTGCCCTTCCTTGTAGGTAGTGCAACTAAGCACGTCCCTCCTTCTTCACCCTAAATTTCGGAAAGTCGATCGATACCTTCCTACTGGCCCGATTTCTTAGGCCACAAAGCTGTTTTTATACAGCCTTACCGCCGTCAAGATTATACGCTGACTGACAGCCTTTCCTTTAAATAACGAATAACTGAGAACCTTTTTAAGAATCTTTCTGGAACCTTATCGGTTTTTCAAAACATTCTTTGATTCCTGTTAGACTTACTTTTCCAGAGTCTGCTGTTCCAGCGTCGATCGGGTATTTTAGGGTAATCCCAAGTAACTAGCCTGGCTGTTTGCCTGGTATAATTATAATATTCAACATATAAGAAAAAGTCAATAGTATATTTTGAAAATAATAAAATAATTATTAATTGTGATATACTGCACTAATAGGGTGATCGATAATGCCCGTATCACATTTGGAACGGGCATTGAACATTGAAAAACTGATCTATCCTGAAAAGTAAGAGCCGTCCCCTTGCTTCTTAAGGTGTTGAGGTGCGGAATGTTTTTCCGTTCCTTGAACAGAGAATTTGGATGACGTGACGTCCGGAGTACAGGCAGGGTGGAACTCCACCGCCGGGCACTATCCACTGTCCCGCCATATAAAAATTACCCAGCCCCGGAAGCGTCCTTGGTATTGAGGAGGTTACCACTTCCGGAGTCGGCAGCCATCCCATGTAGGCGCCTTCACGGTTCAACGTGTAACGCCAGGTTGTGTAAGGTGTGGCCACATCCGTCAGTTCGACGAGCTGTGATATTCCGGGATAGCTTTGCTCCAGCCGTTTGAGAACTTCATCCGCCACTTTTTCTTTTTCTGCCTCGTATGTGGTATTGTCTTTCCGAAGTTCGTTCCAGTAATCCCAGTTGGTCTCAAACATGACCTGAACAACCGTTTTTCCCGGAGGGGCAAATTTATCGCTGTAGTTAAAAAAGCGCAGTGGGGATCCGTCGACACGCTGTTTTCCTAGAAGAAAAGGTTCTTTAAAAAAAACGATATTCAGAGGAGTTTCTTTTTCAAAGGTCCGGGAAACGCCATAGCTTACCATTACCGTTGGGCGGATCAACCGCCAGTTCCGGTACCGTGTTCTAGTCTTTTCGTCAACATAACGGCCGCCAAGGAGTTTAAATATTGTGCTGTATCCGTCCGCGGCGGAAACCACCGTTTCTGCCTCATATTTGCTACCGTCGGCGAGGCGTATGCCTGTTGCCGAACTGTTTCTAACCAGGATTTCTTCTACCCTGGCATTATAGACCACCTCTCCGCCCAAAGCTTTATAGCAGTTTTCGATGGCGCCGACGAAGTCCCGGCAGCCTCCTTTCAAAAGGGCAATCTGGCTGTCCGCTAGAAGGGTAAGAAGCAGGGCGACGAACCAGACGGGAACTTCCGGCATAAACATGTTTACAATAATCTTTTGCAGCAAATTGCTCTTGATGGTACGGGCGTATTCTCCTATCGGCTGGGCGTACTTGCCGGTGAAGTACTTAAAATACTTGCGCATCTCCCAAAACATGCTGAGTTTATTAGAAGTGGTCATCAATTCCGGGGGATTCTCCATGATCCCGAACATCTGAATGCCGCGCCCATTGCGGGAGATGGCGATTATTTCATCGATAAATGCCGCATCAGCTGCAGAAAGGGATTTTAATTGACCGGCCAGAAGATCGAGGTCACGGGTAACCTCCAAACTGTAACCGCTGTTTTGATCGATAAAGCGGCAATAGGTACCCATGTCCTTAATTTCTGAAAAATCGACTCCAAGTTCCCGGTACATGTTAAAAGTGTTTTGTCCCGGCCGGTGTCCCATCAGAAAATGGATGCCGCCGTCGATAAGATATCCGCTTCTCTCCCAGGAGGCCGCAACTCCGCCTGGTTTGCTGTGATACTCGAAAATCCTGCTTTTGTATCCGTTCATCTGGCCGTAGCAGCCTGCCGCCAGGCCGGCCAGTCCCGCCCCGATGATAATAAGAGAGTTCTTCTCCGTCTTTAAGGCGCCTCCTTTATGCATTGCAAGTACTTGAGGGACATATTTTATTTTGTTCCTGGAAGAGCTCGTTTATATGTAATTATCCTGAAAATTAATTTGCTATAGGTAGGTCAAATGCCTATATGCCCATGTTCGCCTCTTATGCCTGTACGAACTATTTATACTTTTTTCCTGCTTCCCATGAAGCGCCTATTTTTTCGCCAATGCTCAAGTAACTTTTATCACGTACGGACAGGAGAAAAGGTTTGACCTTGAGTAAATCGGGGACGCCGTTAGTAAGATACTTTTCCTCGGTATAAGTCTCAACAACATCCCCGAGGAAGATTTCGTCTTCCTCAAGTATGTCTATGACGTTGGTCAGTCTGCACTCAATGCAGATTGGGCAATCCTTAATCATCGGAGCAGTTTCCAGTTTGCCGTAGAAAATTTCGAAGATGTCCGACTTGTCTACCTTTTTTCCGGAATAAATACCGCAGTAATCCGCAGCTCCAAGCAGGCCGGTTGAGGGAACGCATACGCTGAAAGTTCCGTTTTCCTTGATTCCGGCATTTGTATAACGCTTTTTGCTCAGGGAAATGGCAAGTACGGGAGGTTTCATTTGTACAGCGGCGCAAGAGGCCACTGTAATAAAATTCGGTTTACCGCCGACTTTAGCCCCGACAAGCAGCGTGGGCATCGGGTAAGAAAAGTTAAGCGCTCCAATCTCGATTTTGTTCATTCTTTGACCTTTCTTTTTAGTATGAATTAAAAAACTTTTTCCGATAAATTCACCTAATATTATTTGATGCAGGAATGCTAAATCCTTTTTTGTGATTGGCTTCTGCTTTGAGTGTATAAAAAATGCCTAAGCGGGACAATATTGTAAAAAGAGGGAGGATTGACAGATATAATGGCTAAAAGCAGGATTCCTAAAAATCAAAAAGAATTCTTAATAAGGTCCAAATTTTCCCATCCGGAAAAGGGCAATCTCCCAACGCCCAGTCTGGAAGATATTAAGGACTCTCAAAAAATAAAAAAGGGTAAATAATATTTTAGTTTTTTAAATAAACAACAGACTTTGATTCCAGCAAGTTTGAATTTATATTGTACAAGCGCCGGCTGACTTTTTGGACTTTGCCGCAATAAAGACCAGGCCAAAAAACTGTCCTGATATTATCTTCATTATCTGCAAAATTCATCCACAATTTTTTCTAAATTACCTTATAATATTCGACTGTTTAACGGACAGAAGTTTTCTTCATTTCTTACCAGACATCCATGTCGTTAAGTGCGTTCGGAGACTGTCAAGGAAAGGAGTTTTGAAGTTGAGGGGAAAAATTATTATTGGCTCAACAATTGCAGTAACAATTTTTATCATCGGATTTGCCGCGGGCTGCGGGCAAGTAGAAATAGAGAATACTCAGCCGCCCGGCGGTCAGAACATGATTGCTGAAGCGCAGGAATCGACTCCTAAAACGATGAATGTGGCTGTCTATTATGTTAAGAAAACAAACAAGAATGCTTACCTGGTCCGGGAAATGCATACCATTTCCTATACGAAGCGTGTGGCCAGGGCTGCCCTGGAGGAGTTGATTAACGGACAGCCGGTTACTGATAAAGCTTTTGCCGTCCTGCCGCGCGAAACAAGAATAAGGGGTATCAGTATCAATAACGGACTTGCCAGCGTGGATTTTTCAAGTGAGGTTTTAAAAGCCGAGCCGGAACCCAAAGTTTGCGCTCTTGGGATCCAAAGCATAGTCAATACATTGACTGAATTTCCCACTATAGAGAAAGTGACCTTTAAGGTTGAGGGGACTATGGATCAGCGGGCAAGAGAATGGTGGGGATACGGCGGCCTTTCCGAGACACCGTATAAACGCGACCTGTCTGAAGTTTGGGAACCTGCCGTCTGGCTTATAGAGCCTGTAAAGGGAGAATTTGTGGATATTCCTGTGGCAGTCACCGGCTATACCCGGGATGCTGGCGCAACGGTTAATCTGCGAATTGTTACCGAAAGCGGGGAAAAGCTTGCCGAGGGTTATACCAGGGCATCCACGGCGGGACCCGACAGGGGCCAGTTCGTGACATACCTTAAATTTACCGGGCCGGCCGTTGACAGCGGATATCTGGAAGTATTCCATTACAGCCCGGAAAATGGTCAAGAGCAGGACAAAGTGCGCATACCGGTAAAGTTTAAAAGTAAGGCAGCCACGGGCTAAAGTGAAATGGCTTAATGAAACATCAGAAACATATATGTGATACATGAAAAATAGGCAAGCATGATTGCCCAGTTGGCAGCCAAAACATATATGGAGGCAGCGCCTGATTTTGTTATTCTCCATGCGCAGTAAAGGGAAACTGAAAGCCCAAAGATAAGCAATACCATAACCAGCACATCAAAAGCGGGTATCCCGATAAGCCTCGTATAACCGGCGCCCTGTCTGACCAGGTTAAAATCAATGTTCAAAGCGCTCATTAAAGGCAGGAATTTTACCTGGTAGGCCGCATACACGCCAACAACCAGCGGCACAAATGCGTAAATGCTTCTTACCATCGGCAAAAATTTTTCTTCGTTAAATTTATTCTTGATTAAAAGCCAGATTAAAGCCAGCGCGGCAAGGAAGGACAACCAGAAATATGCGGTGAACCATAGAAACCACTTAAAAGAAGGAGAATGTCGATCTAAATGAGTTAACAGTATGTAAAATAGTGATAATCATTGGGTTTGCAAAATTTCCTAATTTAATTAAAAAGGCCGGTTATTCCGGCTTTTTTAAGAACAATGTTATATTAATATTACTATTAATTGGGAGGAATATTTTTCCTCTTCCGGGAGTTATATTTAGTTTTTTTAAAGTAAACCAAGCTTTTTAAGAACAGCGGCAAATTCATCCCATGTAACGGGATCGTTTTCTGAGCACTTGTTATCCAAAGAGACTCTTTTCGCCAGTTTCTCAAAGGGAGTTTCAGGAAAATCGGGAATTTGGTTCAGGTAAACACCCAAATATGAGGCGATTCCGCTTGCTATAGCCCAGGCAGCCCTGTCCTGGAAGTCGGCTGTTTTCAGCAGAGCTTCTTCCTGGTAGTTGGAAATATAGGCCAGTTCGACCAATGCTGATGGACAGGAGCTGTAATTTAAAACGTCAAAATCCTTCTCCCTCAAGCCCCGGCTGAATAAACCGACAGCTGGGACCAATTTGTTATGTATGCTTGCTGCTAGATACCTCCCCTTCTCGTTTCCTGCGTTATGGTAGGTCACCACTCCGCTGTTGTTATTATCCTTTTCTTTGTTACAGTGAATTGAAACGAAACAATTGGCGCGAGCTTTTTGGGCAATAGAGGCGCGCTCTTTCAAATCAATTGACGCATCGTTGGCCAAGGATTTGTTATCTCTTCGTGTCAGGTGAACTTTTACAGCGGACGACAGATATCTTTCGGCCTGGAAAGCTACAGCCAGAGCGATATCCGACTCGCGTGTCCCGTTAGGCCCGATTGCTCCGGAGTCGAACCCCCCATGTCCGGGGTCAAGTACAGCTACAACGCTACTAATCAAATACACCACCTTTTTTATATACTGACTTTTTTCTTCTACCAAAAAAATGACTTGTACACAATAGCGTACAAATCCGAAATACAAGCAAAATATGTCGAAATATGTTATATACTCGTTAAAGCTTAAAATGATGGACACTTAGTAGATATATCTATAATATTGGCTGGTTATCTCTCTTATAGCATTCGAGGTAATATTTCCCTCTTGAATAAAATGGGCTGTTTTGCTATGCTTTTACATGCAGGCCCGGTAAGATTGTCGTTATTGTAATACCGGCCTTTTCCCTGGGGCCGGGCCTGCAAAACATAAGTACCTCCTTTCGTTAAGCTTTTTGGGCCTTTTAAGGCCCCTTTTTTTGGTCTAGCTATACCTTCATACCTAACTTTTCCTATGGTTGCCCGGGCGGCGCAGGTCTATTTAATATATAGCTTCGTCACATTTTCCTGGAAATTTATAATCAACAACAACTTGATGAAAGTTGAATATCGTTTTGGAAAAAGACGATCCTGCTCGCACTGCTTCAAAACCGAAAAATAGAAGTGCTGCCTTATAATCTTGTATTCTGGTGAAACCGGATCTGTTTGAATGGTCAAGTTACTGTAGTAAGAGTAAGGGGGGGGGTATTATGTTTGTGCCGCAAAAAGTTGTTCCGTCCGGGCCCGGTTTGTTTGTCTGATTGTCTAGGAGAACAGGTTCACGCAGAGTTTGCAGTAGAAACGATAAGTCGGTGAATCGCCTCCGATGAAGCAGTAGGACTGCTCGTTGCGCACAGGCAAAGAGCAGCCATAGCAGAGTACAAAGGGTGAGATTCTGAACCTGCCCACATAGGAGAATTGTTCGCTTTCCGGGTTAATGCCGTTCAAATAAACGACCCTCCCTATTTTTCAAGAGATTTTGAGTGTGCCGCTGGTTTCGCACCGCGGTCTAAGTAGCCGAAGCTTTGCCGGGCGTTGCAGCGGCACTTAAGCAATATCGCTCACCTTTGAACAACGACGCCACTTTAAGCCTTCCGGCGGCTGGCGCCTAGTTGAAATTAGATTCTCCCGCACGCGTCTCCCGGGCTGTATTTTTATGGATTGCGCCGTAATCGGGCCTGTATTCAGCTTCCTTGTCCAGCCAGATAATTTCATCCGTCCCGATGCTCTTTAAAATCTGAAGGACGGTGTAGGTATCCCCGAATTCCATCTCAGGGGTGACGGAAATAGGTTCGTTTCCGCTTGCCGCCTGGTAAAAGTTAAGCAGTTCGTTGAAAAAGCCGCGCTGCGGACGGTAAGGGATGCGCCCGTAATCACCGTTGTTGTGGGCCACATTTACTGTTCCGCAGTTTCTCTCTTCCAGATAAATCATCCCGGAGGCGCCGAAGATACGCAGTCCAATCAAGGGCCTCTGCATCTCTTTTCCGCTGCAGAAGAATGAAAAAATGCCAATGACACCGCTTTTAAAAAGCATATTGACACAGATCACGGAGTAGGGGGCATAGTCATAGCTCTGGCGCCGTCCGAAAGCCTGCACCTTATCAATTACACCGAAGATATGCCTTAACGCTGCAAATTCATGAACTCCCGTATCCAGAATTGCACCGCCGGGAAAATCTGGGTGCTGCCGCCACTCAACCGACGGGAACCGGTCGCTGTTAACTTCACCAAGAAAATCGACGATCCTGTTCTGGACGAAATAAAATGTTTCACCGATCCTTTTTTTCCCGACAAAATCTCTGATTATATTGATCTCCTCATTATTCCAACCCTTAGTTTCAACATTTCCTTTAACCACCTCATCTTTGTTTTTTTAGCATAACCACCACGGCATTTTTTATTTGTCCCGGGCAGTATACCAGTATAGATTCGTTGACTTTATAATTTCCAGTTACTATAATTGTGCATAAGTTAATTTGAAAGTATCGCAGTCGATACTTATTATTTGCGGCGAAGATGCCCATTTCTGATAAGGTAATCAGAAATGGTTTTTTTTGCCTTAAAGAAGAGGCAAATCAAGGATGAAAGAAAAAACCGCTTCTAGATGAACCTGGTAAGCAAGAAGTTATGTTTGAATTTTGGAGCTGGGAAAGATTTATTAAAAGGGGGTTGATCGAATGATTGGTTTGCTGCGGATGCCTAAATATACGCTGATTTTTTATGATCCTAAAGATCGTTGGGATGTTTGTAAACTTAAGAGTCAGCGATCAGGATGAAGATACGGGGCTTGATTTCTCACTGCACGGAGAAAATGGTTATGCAGACCTGGCCATAGGAGAAACGGTTACATACGGATTTCCCCTAAACGCAGGCGCAGAAAATGTTTCTTTATTAAAAGAAGTGTCCAATTAAAGGTGAAAGACCTTGTGCCGTAGAATATATTATATCTTTTAATTATATCTTTGCGGGGGTATGTTTAACCGATGACTAAAATTGAATGTATTCTACGACCGGGCAAACTTGAAGACGTAAAGGACGCACTGGGAAGGTTTGGCATAAAAGGTATGACCGTCAGTCAGGTATTGGGTTGCGGATTGCAGAAGGGACGCAAGGAAATATACCGCGGACAGGAGTATAGCATCAACATATTGCCTAAAGTCAAAGTTGAGATAGTCCTCCACGATGACGACGTTGACAAGGTAGTTGACATAGTAATTAAAGCTGCCCGGACCGGTGAGATAGGAGACGGAAAAATTTTCATTTACCCGGTTTCCGAAGCCATCCGTATACGTACGGGTGAAAAAGGAAACGACGCAATCTAAAACTGACCGTGGCGGTAAAAAAACCGATTGAGACTCTTAAGATTTATACCTGACTTGCAGGAACCCGGCAAAAAGCCGGGTTTTTTTCACAAACGAAATTTCCTTGAAGGAAAGAGGAGTTTTTAGGTCGAATTAAATATTTGCAGAAAAAATCCTGTAAAAAAGGAAGGTTTTAATCATGGAGAAGATTCAGCTTTATTTTCGTGAAACGCGGCCTCAGTTTTTGGTTCTGACTTTAGTCTGCGTTATTGTCGGCGCCGCTGCAGCCTATTGGAGGGCGGACAGTATCAATGTTTTCTATCTGGTCATCATTTTAATAGGCGCCCTTTCAGCTCACGCTTCGGTAAACATATTGAATGATTATTTAGATTATAAAAGCGGGCTTGATAAGTGCACTATAAAAACACCTTTCAGCGGAGGCAGCGGCATACTGCCGGGAAAACAGATGACGCCTTCAGCCGCTCTGGTTTTTGGTATTCTAACCTTCATCTTAACGGCGTTGATTGGAGTATATTTTTTAGTTGTCCGTGGGTGGCCTTTATTGCTGGTTGGTCTTCCCGGATTGATCCTGATCGCGTTTTACACCCAGTTTATAACACGGCATCCCCTGTTGTGCCTGCTTGCTCCCGGAATAGGGTTCGGGCCCTGCATGGTCATGGGGACTTACTATGCCCTGCAGGGTTCTTACGACTGGACTGCGTTGGCCGCTTCCCTGGTCCCCTGTTTTTTGGTCAGCAACCTGCTGCTTCTTAACCAATATCCTGACGCCGAAGTGGATCGCCTGGTCGGCCGGCGCCATTTCCCCATTTTAATAGGCAGGACTAGGAGCACTTATATTTATATGTCATTTGTTATTGCCATGTACATCTGCGTTTTTTCAGCCGTCTATATGCGCCTGCTGCCGCTGTTAACATTAATTTCCGTTTTTCCGTTTTTTATCGTTGTCAGGATTATCAGAGGTCTGCTTAAAGACAGCGATCAGATTATGAATGTAATTCCCCTGTTGGGTCAGAATGTAATCTTTATCCTGTTAACCCCGCTTTTGCTGGCTGTCGGGTTATTCATTTCCTAAACTAAACTATTTTTGTCCGGTAGAAAGGCAAAATAAAAGGGCTGTCCGGAAGACATTTCTTCCGTAGGCAGTCCTTTTTTTAACTCTTTAATTAAGGCCAGGTTTGTTAAGCGCCGGTGTTTGTATTAGGCAGGAGCACAGTATCATTCCGGCCAATGGGTTTGCTGATATCATAATGGCCGGCAAGTGTTTCAGCTTGTTGCCCGTCAATAAGAATTTGCACTTTCTCTATTTCCGGAAACTTGATCAGTGTGTTTGCTATAGAAGCCAGGATTAACGCCTCTCCCTTGCCGCCAACCGATAATCTGGTTATTTCTTTGGAAAAATCGGGATAAGCTATATAATCTTTCACCTTCACGCTGTTTACTTTAGTGTCTTCTGGAATAAGGCCTTCCAGTGATTTGTCCGACGGCCCTTTGATTAATTCTTCCATGGCCAGTTTGGGCATATCGGACTGACGATGCACTGTGCGTAGTTCGGGAACAAGATAAAAATCCGCGGATGTTTCTTTTACAAAATAGAGGGTAATCTGTTCGTTCTCCACCAGTTCCTTTATCGTTTTTAGCTGCTGCTCAAGATCGGAGACTTTCTTTTGCAGGTCCTGGTTTTTTGAAGATAGATCTTTTGTGCCGGGCGCACAGCCAAAAACAGATAATAATAAAATCAGAGGCAGAAGAATTAAAAAAAGTTTTTTCATTGATCTCACCTTTCATGAATAGTTTTTCCATGTAAAAAGCATTTATGCCATATAAGATTTATAACAGATAGACAATTAAATTTTAAGCCCCTTTAAAAAATTTTTTAGAAAACTACCTGTACTGACTGGTTCGAAACTGGCCTAATTAGACAAAGCAAGAATATAAAATAATATAAAATTATTCAGAAATAACTATTGACAAACTAAGAAGATGATCATATAATAAAGTTGCCCGGGAAAAAGTGAAAGCTAAAGTACCGGAGTTACCCGAGGGTAACCTGTTATGGCAGGGTACCGGTCTAAGGCGAAGGTCTGGAAGGTCTGGAAGGGCTGGAAGGTCTGGAAGGTCTGGAAGGTCTGGAAGGGCTG
>DIEU01000063.1 GCA_002418775.1 Firmicutes bacterium UBA5766 | reverse complement strand
GGACATCAATAGGGATAATCTCCTGTATAAACGGAATTTTGAAATGAATACCTTCAGATAGTACAACCGGTTTTACAGCGCCTAACTGTAAAACAACTCCCCGGTGACCTGCTTGGACAATAGTAAAGGCATTGATCGCCACCACTATGACGATTATTAATAAAATAACCGGAAGCGCTAATCGCCCCATTTTCTGTTGTTTAGGTATCAATTTAATCAAGTCTTTTGTTTCCATTGTTAACTCCCTTCTTCCCATAGTTCGGATTCAATATAAAATCACAACACCTCCAGCTTAAAAATATTGGATTCGGAAATCACCTTTCCCTTGCTGTCCCTCAGCTTGACCAGAATATCCAAAGTTCCGGATACATCCTTTAAACTTCCAGGTAAAAAGGCTGTTAGCTCAGTTTGATTATCAAAACTGGCTGGAACTGCTTGGCCATTTACATAAACTTCATATCCCGGCAAGAAATTCTCCCCTTGTATCTCTATAACTGACTCATCAGTAAGCAGGGCATTGCCAATAAGCGTCTGAGCGTCTCCCAAAACATATCTGCTGTTGGATTGCGGCCGGTGATCTGGTTTTAAGCCATAGGCATACTCGTTACCGAAAAGCAGATCATATTGGAGAAGTTGATATTCGCTGATTTCCTTCCCGGAGATCTCCTCTTGCGGTATGTGCTGCTCACTGATTACCACACTTGAGCCATTGTGCATCAGTGTCTGCAGAAAATCGGTCATCAGGCTTCCTCTTTTTTGGACACGCTCCAGGACATATGGACCAAGGAAGTTTGCGGAGAGACGAAGCTCCTCCTTTCTGCAGGAAAAGTTGTCCCAGATGATAAAGGGCACACTATACATATTTAAATAGTCCTGGTAAGAGATTTCATCCTGAAAAAAATTTGCTTCTTTATAGACATTGAAGCTGTTTCCAAGCAGAGGTAAATGATCGCCAAAGAAAATGACAATTGATGGTTCATTTAACTGTTCTAACCCTTCGATTAAGAGTTTAAGAGATTGATCAACATCAGATAAAATTTGAGAATAGTTCTCCAGAATGGCTTTAGACTCTGGCTTCAGGTCTCCGTTTATTTTGATCAGACTGTCCTGGTTTTCTTCTGCGGAGTAAGGCCCGTGAGCCTGCATAGAAACTGAAAAAATAAAGTCCGGCTTGTCTGTTTTCTTAATTTCTTCAAGAATTCTCCCGCTAAGTTCAGTGTCTCGGATATATTGTCCGTAATATTCCGGCTTATCAAAAAATTCTCTGCTGATAAATTTGTCAAAGTCGAGCTTTTGGTAGACATTGTTTCGGTTATAAAACCAATTGTCATAGGTGTGGATTGCTGTTGCCTCATACCCTTGTTTCTTTAAAACAGCAGGTAAGGCTTCCAGAGGTTTATGCACATATTTGACATAAGATACTACACCCTGGGGAAGAAACTGGGTTGAAAATCCGGTTAATACTTCAAATTCGGTGTTAACAGTTCCTCCTCCAAATACCGGTGACAGCAGCAAGCCACTGGTTTGTTCTTTTTGCAGCAAATGAAAATTGGGAAGGGGATCTTTGTTAAAGGAAACTTCCTTCATTAGAGTGGGATCCCAAAAAGCTTCACTCATAACGAAAATAATATTGGGCTGAAAGCCGGCATCAACAGCATAGGCTGCCGGAGTGGTCTTGTTAACAACCAGGTCGATGATTTCCTCTTCATATTCGTCCATTTTATCAACCATGAGATTGTTCGTGTTGAGGAGGAAGCCCAGCAAGAGGCCGTTTTCCTCATAATTAATTTTTTGACTCCAGTTGATCATCTGCAGGGAGAAGGTTTTTTCGAGGGATATCGCTTTTGTGTTGAAGGAAAGCAGCACCACCAAGGATAAAATCGGAACCGCAAGTTTTCTCCGCCAAATATAATTCTCTTCAGGAATATATTTTTTTAAGATGAACGGGATTAACAGGACAGCACTGATAATGAAGACCAGTATAATTTGCTTGATGTCATATACTTTTTCAAATATAGCCAGGGCTTCTTTGCCCAAGATGATATCCCAGGGCAGCAGAGGTTCACCCCGGAGAATTAATTTCTGTCTGTTTATTATGCTTACAATGGAGAAAAAAGATATCAATAAAAAGCCGAAAGCAATATAGGCCTTTCTTTGCAGGATGTAAAAAAAGTTAATAATGCCAAAGAGGAGGAGATAAGTGATCAGGAACTGCTTCGGATGATTTACAAGCCAGGAAAATGTACTTAAAAGATCTCCTCTGCTAAAAGTCTCTATGGCAAATAGCATAAACAACGGCAGACAGATTATTAAACTGAGATCAAGCCTTCCGTGGGATAGTATATATTTTTTTAGGTTGAATAATACTCTCTGAAGAAACATTTGACCCCCCTGCAGCGCTTGGCCGATGATCATTGGTCAATTATAAAATCAGGGTGAGAAGCTAACTTTATCAGATAGCCTCCCACCCCAGAGCCTGCTTTTCTTGAAAATAGTTAAACTATTTCAACCGCAACTGAATATATTAAATTTATGTTGTTTTTTGTGGAATATATCTATTTTTGTCCCGAAAGATCTGTTATTCAGATATATGTTTACTATATCTGAATAACAGATCTGCGTCAACATGCTTTTGATTCCTTCTTACTTCGTCAGCCATATTGCTTATTGTTTCAGCTGTCCCAAATAGTCCGATAGAAATTCAAAGGATACCCAGATAGAAGGGGCGCGGCGGAACAAATAGCGTCGTGGGATGAAAATTGACAAACTCAGGGTACCAATGCTAATATGAACCTAACTAATATTAGTTAGGTATCGGAGTGAAGCACTTGAGTGAATCAACCAAAGAAATAATCAAAAAAACGGCTCTTTCATTATTTGCCCAAAAAGGCTATTATGGGACAACCATGAACGAGATAGCAGAACTGGTTGGGATTAAAACACCCTCGCTTTATTTTCATTTTCGCGGCAAAGAGGAGCTTTTCTTTTCTGTGTACGAAGATTTGGCTAACGAGTATGTCAGCTTAATGGACCGCATAATGAATACCACTGAAAGCATGGATATTGAAGACAGGCTTTTTTATATATTTGAACAATTCATCATCTACTATATTGACAATCCGGAAAAACAATCCTTCTGGAATCAGATTATCCTGTTTGCTCCCCCAGAATTGAAGGAGCGCTTTTTTGCCCATGTTTCAAATTGTGATATTCGCAGTCAAAAAAAGATGCAGGAAATACTTGCCAGGGAAATAGAACAGGGACAAATCCGTAAGGACAGCCCGTTTAAAATGTCCTGGTCTTTCCGCTCTATGAGGCAAGGAATAATTTATTGGCTGATGATGGCTCCGGAATTAAGAAGAGAAGAACTAATTGAAGCCTGTTGGACGGATTTGTGGTTAGGATTAAAAAAACGTTGAACTGAGGAATAATCTTTTTATAAAAATTATAAATATTCTGATAAATAGCGTGAGAAAGGATGTATGATCATGTCAGTAGCATTGGTAAAGAGACAAGACGACCAAACCCTGGAAGCTTTGCGCAAAGCAATTGAGATCTGCGGCGGTTTTGATGGTTTGAAACCCGGGACAAAGGTTATTCTTAAACCGAATATGGTTATGCGCAGTTTATTCAGGAATCAAGCGCCTATCGGCATGGTTACCCCTGCGGAAACGATGGAGGGTCTGGTTATAATGCTTCGTGAGCATGGCTGCCATGATATCACGATTGCGGATGGCGGGGTCATCCATCCGGAATTGAATCTGAACACTGTTACAGCTTATGAAGCTGCCGGCTATAATGAATTATCTCAGCGCCTGCATGTGCCCCTGGTTGACCTGAATGATGGCCCTTTTGTGACAGTTGATCTGGACGGTTTGCCGGTGAAAATTGCCAGGCTGGTCATGGAAGCGGAATTTTTAATTGATATTCCTGTTCTGAAGACCCACAACCAGACTAAAATATCTCTGGGGATCAAGAATTTAAAAGGCGTCATAGCTTATGAATCCAAGAAGAATTGCCACCGCCATGACCTGATGAAGTCTATCGCTCTACTGGGAAAGGCTATCAAGGTCGATCTGACGATTATTGACGGTACTTATGGCTTGCAAAAAGGACCGACAAGTGACGATTATCATAAGATGGATGTTTTTGTGGCAGGCAAGGATATCCTGGAAGTTGATATTGTCGGCAGCTGGCTTCTGGGCTATGACCCGGCTGAGGTTGAACACCTGTCTATCTATGCCGAACTTGCCGGCCGCAGCCTTAGTTTGGCAAATGTTGAGGTGGTTGGGGAAAAGATCGACGATCTGGCAAAACCACTGGAATGGTATGGAACCTGGGCCAGGGATCTGATGGCCTTATATAATATCAAGGGTATCACTATTGAACCACCTGATCCTACCTGCTGCTCCGGCTGCGGTTTTGGTATTGCCACGGCGGTTATTAAATTTTTCATGAAAAATCCCGGCAAGGATTTTGGGAATATTGCGATTGTTATGGGCAGACAAAAAATGACCGACCCTGGGATGCGTAAAGTAATTGCCTTGGGCAAGTGTGCCTGTGAAACCAACAGTTCTCATCCCAATCTTGTGAAAGTTCCCGGTTGTCCTGCAGCTTTAAAAGTTATGTCAGAACGTTTGCAGGCTGTGGCAGATGAAATTGTTTAAATTAAAACTTTTCGATTACACTACAACCAGATGTTACCGTGACTTTGCCAATATGGATGTAATATGACTTTTAGAGATGAAAAGGAAAAGATGCCTCTGAGTAAATCTGCCCTAACAGATTTATTCAGAGGCATCCCTAAATCTGAATTAACCAGAATAATTTAAATGTGTATTTTAAGAGAATCTAGAGGAAACATGTGAAAATTTTTGATGTGAAAATTTAGATCAGCCAAACGGGAATATACCAGTTTTTCTTGTCCAGGGGTAAAAGGTCATTGGCCATACAGACAAGGGCTCCGATACCGATATTTATTTTCAGCTGGGCAAGCTCTCCAAATCTCTCAGGATCGCTGAGAGGGTCTAATACCTTAAAAGGTTTGACTGATTCGGCTCTGGGGGAAGCCGCTTTTTTTGATTCAAGCGGATAGAGTGTTCCGTCTTGCCAAATAAGCAAGTCAATTTCCTTCTGATCTTTATCGCGATAATAATAAAGCGGCGGTACTTTACCGGCGTTCAGCCAACTTTTGTAGATTTCCGAAAAAACATAGCTTTCAAAAAATGCCCCGGCCATTGCTCCCCGCTCTAAGGTTTCCGCATTTCCCCACTTCAGGAGATAGGCACTAAGCCCGGTATCAAGGAAGTGCAGAAGCGGCATTTTGACAGTTCTTTTTAAGATATTGTTCGAGTAGGGCTGCACCAGGGCCACAATTCCTGAGGACACCAGGACTGACAGCCATTTTTTAGCTGTTGGGGCACTGATTCCTGCCTCCTTGGCAATTTCTTCATACACCACAGGCTTGGCAGTCCTTGCGGCGACAACCGTCATAAAGTTATAGAAAGACATTTCATCCGCTACTGGCGTCAAATCTTTGATATCCCTTTGCAGATAAGTGTTGACATAAGATTTGTAGTAGGTCTCCAGGTCGATCTCCCCGGCATATAAAGCAGGCATACTTCCTTTAAAAATACGGGCATAGGTTTGCATCAAATCCATTCTTTTTACATTGTTGATTCTAGCCATCAGCTTTTCAGGATCAGGTATAAAGGGTTCGGATTTCGTACCATTTATTTCGCTGTTGGAAAGCCCAAGAAGTTCGATAATACCTACCCTGCCGGCAAGGGATTCACTGACATTCTTCATAGTTTGAAATACCTGAGATCCCGTAAGCCAAAAATCTCCCTTGCGTTTAGAGGAATCCACATTCATTTTTATATAGGGCAAAATCTCCGGGGCATATTGAATTTCATCAATAATTAGCGGAGGCGTATAGCGCTGCATAAACAGGGCCGGGTCATTTTTAGCAAGTAGTCTGACAGCGGGATCATCCAAAGTGACATATTTCCGATCTTTTGCTGCCAGCTTTTGCAGCAAAGTAGTTTTACCGACCTGCCTGGGGCCAGTAATTAACAGCACACCAAATTGCTTTGTAATTTGCTGCAGGACATCTTCAGCAGCTCTTTTAATGTACATAAATAAGCACCTCAATTGCTTTAATAGTTTGTCTATTCTAAAGTGTAATTTTATTATAGACAGGAATTTCTTGATTGTCAATCTGTGCCACTGGCTAGCGCTATCCGTGGCGGTGTCTGATATCGAGTATCAAACGTCGTGTTCTTCCATAGCTTTTCCTCTTCTAACCAATCTTAATATTATTTTTAAGTGTTAAGCTCTATAACACATCTTGAAGATGAGCCTGATTTAGAATGTGGTATAAAAGTTTTTAGCGAAAAATTCAGTGGACATAAGGTATTTTGATGGGTGCTATCTTTTTTATTGAAAATTCAAAGAATACCCAGATAGAAAGGGGCATATGATTGAGTATGCAAAGTAAAGGAAAATGCAGGTTTTGCGGAAAGGAATATACAAAGGTATCAATGTTAAAGCACATTTCCTCAGCCAACCTGTTGTTATTTAGGCAAAACTGATCTCAGGTGCTGTTGAAACAGTTATCCCAAGCGGTTATGGCCCATCAGCCGGGGTTTATAAACTGATAATAAATGCAACAGATATTGCAGGGAACACAACTTGCAGAAGCACAAATCTTGTCATCTATGATCCTGTTGGAGGTTTTGTCACCGGAGGCGGTTGGATTAACTCACCAAAAGGAGCTTATGCACCCAACTCTGAAATTTCTGGAAAAGCTACCTTTGGATTCGTTTCCAAATATAAGAAGGGAGCGACAACTCCAACAGGACAAACTGAATTCACTTTTGAATTGGCTGATATAAAATTTTATAGTTCAAATTACGAATGGCTTGTCGTAGCTGGTTCAAAAGCACAGTTTAAAGGAACAGGAACAATAAATGGAAACGGCGAATATGGATTTATTTTAACAGCTGTTGACGGTGACTGAAATAATTCTGATAAAGCCGATAGGTTCAGAATCAAAATTTGGGATGTTTCTGGTAAAGAAATAGTATATGATAACCAGTTTGCCACAGATGAAGTTGCTGATTTAACAAAGCAGTCAACGATTATCGGTGGAGGTAGTATAGTTATTCATAAATAAATATTTGAATCACAATCTGTTGCTGCATGACTTGCCCTGAAAGTGCTGAAAACACGCATTTTCAGGGCAAGTCTGGTATTATAAAAGTATGTTTTGTAAGGGAAAAACAACAAGCTTTTCCTGGATCATCTACCAGAAGTATGCTGTAGCCGTCAAGAGGACAAGAAGAGAACCTGAGGAAGGAAAATAAGCAGATGGGTATAACGAATATCAATTATGTAATGGGTTTGACTAAATCTTTTTTAGACGGGGAAATTAACTGTATGACTTATTTTCTGGATTTTCCATATGAGGTGGAAAAGCGCTATCGGAAGATGGTCAGGGAAAACAGAGAGTACGCAGATCTGATTTTGGAATGCCTGGTTGAAAAAGGAACAGATAAATTTGATGAACTGTCCGATGCTCAGTTCAAAAGGCTAATCCGTAAACAGTATAAATACATTAAGGATGTTGCGAGTGAAGGGTTTTTCTAGAAACGTGAATTGCCCATATTTTTGATCGCTGAAAATCGGGGTTTATTTTTGGGACAACGCTATTTGTCTTACCGCTTGCGCCTTTTCGGCGACCCGATGAGCGAGGAGGTCAAGGATGATATTATTATGAAACCGAAATCAAAGAAGCTGCCGGCTTCGGCAAAAAACCAAGCTGCGGTGAAGCTGTTGTCAAAGTTATTTAGAAGCAGAAAACGCTGTTAAGGCTGGTAAGGAGTGGCTTACCGGCAAGAATGTTCGGGAAAGACTAGGATTATAGCTTATACGTAAACTGAAAATTGAAACGTTACCAGGCATTTGCCTGTAATAATGAAAATAAGCCTTCGCAGCGGAAGGCTTAAAATATTGGTTGGGTTACTCAAGTATTGTTTGGTTTACTCAAGCAGGCGGATCCCGGTATGTTGTCCCACAGTAATCGCAGATCCCTTTAGCATGAGCGCGGGCCAAAGCCCGGCGGAAAGCGGGGTCTCACAGTTTGGCGGCATTGCCGGGATTGTCAATAAAACCGTTTTCGGTCAGCACGGCCGGCATAGCAGTCTGGACCAGGACGTAGAAGGCCCGGTTAGTTTTTACACCCCGGTTGGGCCAGCGGGCTTCCTGGATGAGGTAGTAGAGCAGGATGCCGGCCAGCCTTTCTGCCCTCCCGCCGGGCAGGCTAGACCTCGCTCCCGCTGCCTCCGCCGGCATTGACATGCAGGGATAAAAAGAGGTCGGCTCCGGCCTGGTTGGCAAGGGCACAGCGGCTCTGCAGGGAGAGTGCCGGACGGTATGATGGGGACCCTGCACAAAGCCGCGCTTGCGGGTCAGGACAACAGCAAAACCGTTGTATTCCAGCAGAGTCTGTAAATGCATGGCCATATCCAGGGTGAGATCCTGTTAGCGCAGGCCGTATCCCTCAGCTCCGGCATCAGCTCCGCAGTCATTGTGGCCGGGATCAATACAGATCAGGGGCATAGGTGTTCGCCTCTTTCTTAAAGGAAGCGGTCCTGCTGCCGGGAATAAGCCTCAGCCGGCTTTCTGTTTGCCAAGATTATGTCTTAGTCGGCTTTCCGGCAGCTGATGATTTCCTCGATTTCCTAATTATTTTCCGGTAATATTTCTAAGCTTCAGGAATTCTTTGGCCTTGTTAAATAACTGTGTTGATTTTTACAACAGTTTTAGGCATGAAAAAAGAACTCCCGAGGAGGAGGCCTTTAAAGTGACGGGGAGTCAGCAGACTCCCCACATTTGAAATTCATTTAACATTGAGGACTTATTATTATTTCCAGACGCTAATAATAAATCTTATTTCTATCCCTTGTTTTTGCATTCTTTAATTTGTATTTTCATTAATAGTATTGTGAAAGAAAGTACATTCACGAAATATAATGTAATATATTGTAAGCAAGCGACTGTTGGTGAAGAATCGGCAGTCGTTTTTCAATATGTCGTTTTTTACATATCTTTAAAATAAAAATACAGGGACATCTTTCTTGAAAGTATGTAATAGACGAGTAATATTTGCTAAAAAGATCATCACCTATGGTTATGTTCCGGGCAGAATTGATCTTGGAGCAGAGCTATTGGATATTTCAGACGAAATGACAGCCATAAAGTATCGTCTGCGTGAATTAGGGGTCTATATAGCTGAGGTTACCAATTCATCGTCTCTTCGATCCGGAGACAGAATTGTCAGTGTCGATGGTCAGAATGTCAGTACAGCATCTGAAGTAAAAAGTATCCTCGAATCCTATAAGGTTGGGGATGTAGTCAAATTTATCGTCAAGAGATCAAATCAGACGCTTGAACTAAGCATAACCCTGAGAGAGGCAAAATAATGTACCAGTATTGAAGAAACGATTTAACAAGGCCGGCCGGGAACAGAAAAAGCAGGGTTGCAGTTGCTGGTATTATCCGGTAAACTATTGATACTTATGAATATGATTTAATAATGTGATATTATAGAGTAGATTTTTATATTTTACTCGGAAAGAAGGAATTAAATTGCGAAGCGATATAGTGAAAAAAGGGTCAACAAGGGCAGCCCACAGGGCTTTATTCTCAGCGATGGGTTATTCGCCGGAAGACTTGGAGAAACCTTTGATCGGTGTTGTTAATTCATTTAATGAAATTATTCCAGGCCATATCCATTTACGTGATATTGCCGAGGCCGTCAAACTCGGTGTGGCATCAGGCGGGGGTACTCCGGTTGAATTTCCCTCCATAGGAATTTGTGACGGTATAGCTATGGGTCATGATGGCATGAAATATCCTTTGGCCAGCCGAGAATTAATTGCTGATTCGATCGAGGCGATGACTCGGGCCCACGGTTTTGACGGACTGGTTATGATTACTAACTGTGATAAAATTACTCCAGGCATGCTTATGGCTGCCGCGCGTCTCAACATACCCAGCATTGTCGTAAGTGGCGGGCCAATGCTGGCAGGTCGTTATCAGGGACAGGATATAAGTGTCAGCCAAATCTTTGAAGCAACCGGCGTTTATGAAGCCGGCAAGATCACCGCTGAAGAACTGCAAGCCATGGAAATGGCCGCTTGTCCGGGCTGCGGCTCATGTGCGGGGCTGTTCACCGCCAATACCATGAATTGTCTCACCGAAGCGCTTGGCATGGGACTACCGGGTAACGGCACAATTCCGGCAGCTTATACGGGAGCACGGCGGATGCTGGCCAAAAAAGCAGGTGCCTTAGCTGTTGAGTTAGTGGAAAAGGAGTTAAAACCCCGCGATATATTAACTCAACAAGCTTTTGAAAATGCTATTGCGGTGGATATGGGGATAGGCGGTTCTTCCAACAGTGTTCTGCATTTAACAGCTATTGCCTATGAGGCCGGGATTGAACTCCCTTTAGCCCTGTTTGAAGAGATCAGCGCCAAAGTAACCTACATTACCAAACTTAGTCCCAGTGGTACTCACCATTTGCAAGATTTGAATGAGGCTGGCGGGATCTCTGCTGTTATGAAGGAACTTTCCAAATTAGGAGTAATTCATACTGAAGCTATGACCGTATCTGGTACTGTTGCCGAAAGAATACAGAATTCTTCCATCAAAAGACCGGATGTTATTCGCAGTGTCGAAGAACCTTATCGCAAAACGGGAGGGATTGCTGTTTTAACCGGAAATCTTGCTCCCGACGGTGCAGTCATCAAAGAAAGTGCCGTAGCCGAAGATATGCTGGTTTATCAAGGGCCGGCTAAGGTATTTGATTCTGAAGAAGAGACCATTGAAGCAATTATGGGGCAAAAGGTTAAAGACGGCGATGTAGTGGTTATTCGTTACGAGGGGCCAAAGGGCGGACCTGGCATGAGAGAAATGCTCAATCCTACGGCAGTGATAGCCGGCATGGGTTTACGGGTAGCCTTACTGACTGATGGCCGTTTTAGTGGTGCCACTCGAGGGGCCTGTGTCGGACACGTTTCTCCAGAGGCTATGGATGGCGGACCGATTGCCCTCCTGCGGAATGGTGATATAATTTCTATCGATATTCCCAACCGTAAACTTGAAGTTGAGCTAAGTCCGGAGGAACTAAAGCGACGCCAGGATGCTTGGGTAAAACCGGAGCCCAAGGTAACCGGCGGTTATCTGGCCCGCTATGCCAGACTTGTCACTTCCGCTAATACCGGGGCGGTACTAAAATAATTAGTATAAAAATTATATTGAACAATAATTTGATTAATTCTGTATGAAAATTAATTATTCAAAGCTACAGTTACCCAGGTGATGGGGCTCACCGCAAATGCTTAAAAAGCTGATGGCTCCTGCCGGACAGTTAATGTTCAGCAGGAGTCCGTCTTTTTTTTCGAAAATAAGTTTTTGAAAGACAATAAAACCAGGCAAATTTATTATCCACTTGGTATGAATCTTTCCGTTATCTCCGTTGACCTCAAAGCAAGACTTGATATGGTTATTCCGAATTCGGTATAACCATATCAAGTCTTGCTCTAGGGTCAGAAAACACTAAGTTACATACCAAACGGATCAAATTTGTGAAAAACTATTGACGGTACCTTTCTGTAATTATCAGGGACATATAATTAAATTAGTATAAATAAACCAAGATAATCTTTTGCAAAAAAAGTAAATACCCGCAGGATTGGCACTCAATTGCCTTTCTTGCGGATATTTTTCTGCATAAATTAACATTAAAGTAGGATTAATAATTAAACCGGAGAGGAATATACATGGGTTACTGTTTTACAGCCGGATGGTTCGCACATTGATAAATCAATTAACTAGCTTTGCTAACAACATGTTGAGCTTCCCAGTTCGCATATTCCCCACACCCCATACAAGGTGATCCACTGGCGTCAGTATCAGTATTTTTGCAGGTAAGACAGCTAATATCCTGTGCTTTAAGTACCCATGCAAAACAGCCCATATTAGGTGCTTTCTCGTTGATGGTAGTAGAATAGTAGGATTTGTAATTGTTAACTTTCATTGTTGTACCTCCTGTTTTTTAATTAGCATAAAATTATTTTGTTAAAAGTAATTGTGAAAGATAACACATTCACTAAATGTAATGTAACATATTTCACAAAGTGTGTAAAGCCTATTTGAATAAGTTTAAATATTAAGAATATTTAAAATAATATGATAAATAGTAAGCAAGCGCCTGTTGGTGTAAATCGGGAGTTGTTTTTTATAATATCTTTTTTTACTTATCTTTAAATTAAAAATTAAGGGACATCTTTCTGGAAAGTGTAAAAAAGGATATGATAATTCGAGGTTAATGCTTAAAAATCATGCTGATATTGGAAATTTGGTCAGGAGTTTTGTAACAGACTTCCAGCAGCTTTCATAGATAAGATTTATTAATAACACTTCAAACCATATTCACAGAGAGAAAGTTATTCGCGAACTTAATCAGATCCCCCTGAAAAACGAATGAATTCCCGGTTTACATATCAAAAACGAAAGGAATTCCTGTACGCAAAGAAAAAAGCAGCCTTCTCGGGCTACTACTTGGGGGGGAAGACGCTGTCATGGATTCCGATGATATAAAGAGTTTTAATCTGATCATTTTCCTCAGAGGTTACTTCGACGATGATCCGTACTGACCTGTTGACTCTGATTTCATAAAAGTTATCTGTCCCCTGTATTTTTTTATATCGCAGAGAGGGATGGCTGGCATCCGAGATAAATAGTTCAAGAGCTTTTTCTGCTTGTTTTTGAGTCTTCAAGTCAAGTTGTTCAAATTGCTTATCAAATTTTCGAGTGGATCGAAAGCGTCTGGTCATTTTTTGATACCATCAAGAAATTCGCTGACAGTATTAAACTCGCGAACATTACCGGAATCAAGATCACTTTTGGCTTCAAGCATATCATTTTGACTAGTTTCAGACCAGAAGGATGCCTGGTCTGAAGGAACAAGTTTCATAGATTCGATGATAATTTTGTTGTTTTCTATCCTGACATCGAGTACATCACCTTCATTGATATTTAGTTGTTCTCTGATGTCTCTGGAGATACTTATAAGGTTTCGCTTCTGAACGAAAATTTTATGGGAGGTAATTGAGATGACTGTCACCCGACGGCATTCTTATTGCCGGCGACGTCTATGATAAAGTCCTGCCCTCGGCGGAGGCGATGGAAGTTCATCTCGTCGACTTGGGGGAAAGAGGATTATATTTGATTACCGGGGATACGGGTGCTTCGGGGCCATGGATTCGGAATCGCTGGACCAGGCTATGGCCGTGCTCACTCCCTTGACCGGCGGCAACCGGTTGGTGAGGATCATTTCCCATGTGAGCGAGCTGCTGGAGCGCATTCATCTAAGCGTAATGATAGTTTTGGAACTTTTATTCAAAGGCAGAAGAGAATTTGGATGAAATATATGGTTACATTACTAAAACACTTTTAGCTGAAAAAGCAGCACAAAGAGCTCCTGGACTCTGCATCCAGCAGCTCTTTGTTTTTTCGCCATATTTGGACGAGCGCTACCCGTTTGAATTTAAGGTTGGGTACCACAGGTAAAGACGGGGCAGAACATCTGCGTCAAAGAAGGATTGCTCTGGATATAATAGTTGCCCACTCCCTGCTGTAATTGCGTGATATAGGCGTCCAGGTCTGACCGGGCAGCCTTGCCTAAATCGAGGCTGTTGCCGGCATCAAGCTGCGGCAGAGTGACCGGTTTGCCGAATTCGTATTCTCCGTTGGTGTTCAGAGTCAGGACCGAGCCCTGCAGGCCGGCAGCCGGAGAATCAAGGTTGATTTTCACATCCGTATTGAAGAGGCGCTTCTTGCCCTCGTTGAGGATCTTTTCGTTATTGGTAATGGTCCCCCGGAATTGATTGTCGCCCTGGCTGTCATTGGCGCTGAGGGTGAAGTTGGCAGTTTGACTTGTCCTGTTGGCATCCTGTGTTACTGTAAAATCAGTATCCAGGGAAAAAGCGACCGGCTCAGTTCCTGTTTCCTTAGCCTTTAAAGCCAGGGTCCCTGTCTGCTGCTTCTCATCCTGCTGTTTTATGGTGCAGGCCAGCTGGAAGGTTGTCTCGCTGTCGGCAGAATCGTTTTGGAAATCCAGGGCATAGTGAGCCTGCTTCCCGGTATTCCAGTTCGCGATCTTCAGGCTATTATTGCTCCCGGTTTCCGCCAGGGTCCGCTCCACAATCTTTTTGTTCTTGTCGATGCTTATGACCAGGGTCAAAGGTTTTGCCTCCCCGGCGGTGGTCCGGAGTTCGGCGGCCCAATCCCGCAGCGCCTGGCTGATGTCCTCTCTGCTCTGCACTTTGTTCGCTTTTACCCCGGCAGTCTCATAAAGGTCGAGGATATTTGTGTATTTGGTGTACAGCAAATCGGCCAGCTGCTCATCGGTCGCCAGCTGCTCGGCAAGGGCGTTTAACAAGTCCCGGGCCTGGGTTTCGTCAAAAGAGATGGTATAGATTTTACCTTTGACCTGGACGTCTCCCTCTATTATCTTGCCGCTGACCGCTTTGACCTGTTCCTTTTGGATGGCAGCGCTGTAAATTTGGGCGTATTTCTCATATAGCGGGGCTAGTTCGGCTTTGGAAGTCTTGAGGGCCTTGAGCCAATCGGCTGAGGTGGTCATCCGGCGCGGCATACTCTCGATCCCCAGGTTCTGCCTGATACTTTCCTCATCGGCGTAATTGGCGACTAAAAATTTGGGGCTGAAGGCTGGGAAAGCCAAACCGGCCCTCTCCTTATCCTGGAAGGCCTGGAGGGTAAGTGGGGAGGCGCCATTGACAGAGAGGTCAATTTTGGCCGTTGCCTGCCTGGTCCCGGGATCCTGGTTGAAATCCAGAGTGATCTTGCTGCTCTGGAGAATCCCCAGGATATATTGGGTCTGAGGATCGGCCTGGGAGGTCCCGCCGGAGATATTGGCCGTGATATTATGGGTGCTATGTACGGATTCATCCAGATAGGGCTGATAATCTGCTTCCAGGGCCTGGAAGCTGCTGTCCAGGAAGTCCAGCAGGGCCTGGCAATTCCTGGCCTCTGTCTCGAGATACACTTGTCGGGCACTTTTGAACCAATCCCGGGAGAAATAGCCGTAAGTACTGGTGGCCCCGGCGAGCAGAAAGAAGACGAGAAGACCGGTAAACAAGACTTTTTTGTTTCGGCCGGGGGGTTCCGGGGGAAGCGGCATATCGGGAAAATTGGTTTCGGGAACGTTTGTATCTGTCATATTCAGACCTCCTAAAATCATTAGCCTTGCATTAAAAT
>DIEU01000049.1 GCA_002418775.1 Firmicutes bacterium UBA5766 | reverse complement strand
CAAAGAGGCACGTCGGCGCATCAGAAAATACATTGACTATTATAACAACGAGCGGCCACATCAATCGCTGAGCTACCGGACACCATTTGGAAGTATACTTTTTGCTCCAGTCATCTGAAACAATAAACCTTAAGGCCGGCTGATGGACAGTGCCTACCTGAGGACAACCCTGCAGGTTGATCCTCATGTCTTGGATAACGCTAAAGCGTTGCCCACACTGCCCACAGCCACGACGCCAGGGAAACCATCATAATAAAAGAAGGAGGGTAAGGGTATCTTAAATTCCTAAAATATTTGTCTTGACAATGGGGACCACCTAATGATGTTGTCAAAGAACAATCAATCGATCCATCGCTGTAGTAGTAGTTACCATAATTGTTGTATGAAAAGAGGGAGGAAAAAGATGGACGGCGAACATCAATGTCTCTGTGCTCAGAAAAGCGAGGAAGAACTTTACCCCGAACTTGATAAAATAATCGATGAGCACCGCGGTAAACCGGAAGACTTAATTATGGTGCTGCATAAGGCGCAAAACCTGTTCGGCTACCTGCCCAGGAAAGTACAGGAGAAAGTTGCGCTGGGCCTTAACGTTTCGCTTAACGAAGTCTATGGTGTAATAACCTTTTATGCCTTTTTTACTACGGTACCGAAGGGAAGACACAGTATCAGAGTCTGTCTGGGAACAGCCTGCTACGTCCGCGGCGGACAGGGAGTAATCGAAAAGATAAAGAAGGACCTCAGCATCAAAGTAGGCGGCACCACCGAGAACAGGAGATATTCCCTGGACGTGGTGCGCTGCATTGGCGCCTGTGGTTTAGCCCCTGCCATGCTGATTAACGATGACGTCCATGCACGGGTAAAACCCGCTAAATTAACGGAAATTCTCGAAAAATACAAGTAGGAGGAGTTATAAAAATGGAGTGGCGCGCTCAACTTCTTGTTTGCGCCGGCGCGGCCTGTGTTTCATCAGGTTGCCGGGAAATAAGAGACGCTATTGTTGCCAAGATTAACGAACACGGATTGCAAAATGAAGTTAAGGTAATTGAGACAGGTTGTGTCGGCTCCTGTGTTATTGGTCCTCTTGCGCTGGTTTATCCGGAGGGCGTTTTTTACCAGAAACTGACCCCGGATGACGCGGAAGATATCGTTGTGGAACACCTCCTCAAGGGGAAAATAGTAGATCGTTTGCTTTATCAGGACCCGGCTACTTCCGAGACTGTTCCATTAATGAAGGATATAAGTTTCTTCAAGAACCAGCAGAAGATTGTCCTGAGAAACTGCGGAATCATCGACCCCATGAATATAGAGGACTACATTGCGCATGACGGTTATAAAGCGCTGAACAAAGTGCTTACCTCCATGACACAGGAAGAAGTAATCGACACGATAATAAAATCCGGTTTAAGGGGCCGTGGAGGAGCAGGTTTTACAACAGGCATGAAGTGGAAGTTCACCAACCAGGCCATCGGGGATACCAAATACGTGGTCTGCAACGCTGACGAAGGCGACCCGGGCGCATTCATGGACCGCAGCGTCCTGGAAGGCGACCCGCACAGTGTTATCGAAGCAATGACAATTGCCGGCTACACAATCGGGGCCAAGCAGGGTTATGTCTACGTCAGGGCCGAATATCCCCTCGCTATCGAACGGCTGACCTGGGCAATCAAGCAGGCCAGGGAAAATAATTTCCTGGGGAAAAACATCTTTGGTAAGGGCTTTGACTTTGATATAGACATCAGGATTGGAGCGGGAGCTTTCGTTTGCGGAGAAGAAACCGCCCTGATGACTTCTATTGAAGGCAAAAGGGGCGAACCCAGGCCAAGGCCTCCTTTCCCTGCCGTAAAAGGCCTTTTTAATTCGCCCACTTTGCTTAATAACGTGGAGACTTACGCCAATATAGCGGCCATTATCCTGAAGGGAGCGGACTGGTTCGCCAGTTTCGGCACGGAAAAGAGCAAAGGAACCAAAGTATTCGCGCTGGCCGGAAACGTAAACAACACCGGACTGGTTGAAGTGCCCATGGGTACCAGCCTGGGTGACATCGTTTATGATATAGGCGGCGGAATCAAGAACAAGAAAAAATTCAAGACTGCCCAAATAGGCGGCCCTTCCGGGGGCTGCATCCCGGTGCAGCATTTAAATATTCCCATAGATTATGAGTCAGTGGCTGAAATAGGAGCCATCGTCGGTTCAGGAGGACTAATCATTACTGACGAAGACACCTGTATGGTGGACTTCGCCAGGTTCTTTATGGATTTCATCCAGGACGAGTCTTGCGGCAAATGTCCTCCCTGCCGGATTGGAACAAAGAGAATTTTAGAAATCCTGCAGCGCATCACACAGGGAAAAGGCGAAGAGGAAGATATTGACCGGTTGATCGAGCTTTGTACCCGCATTAAAGATTCCGCCCTGTGCGGATTGGGGCAGACGGCGCCGAACCCGGTGCTCTCGACATTGAAATTCTTTAAACACGAGTATCTTGAACATATCAGAGACGGTTACTGCCGCGCAGGCGTTTGCTCGTCCCTGTTTGACGCGCCGTGTCAGAATGCCTGTCCGGCGGATCAGAACGCCTGGGGTTATGTTACACTGATCAGTGAAGGAAGATTCAAGGAAGCAATTGCCCTGATCAAAGAGGCCAACCCCTTCCCGGCTGTCTGCGGGCGTGTCTGCGTGCATCCCTGCGAGAGCAAGTGCCGGCGGAACCAGCTGGACGAAGCGGTAGCTATCTGCGCCTTAAAGAGATTCGCAGCCGACTATGATATGAACTCCGGAGACCCCTACCGTCCCCCGGTTGCTGAACCCAAGGACGACAAAGTGGCCATCATCGGCGCAGGCCCGGCCGGCCTTACCGCGGCCTACTTCCTGGCCCGCAAGGGATACAAGACAACCGTATTTGAGGCCCTGCCCGTAGCGGGCGGCATGCTGGCTGTTGGAATTCCCGAATACAGGCTGCCCAAGGAAATCCTGAATGCGGAAATCAAGGCCATTACTGATTTGGGCGTAGATATTAAACTGAATACAGCTTTAGGCAAGGATATAACTACGGAGCAGCTTTTTGCCCAGAGCTTCAAAGCCATCCTAATAGCGACCGGAGCTCACCAGGGACAAAAACTGGGTGTGCCGGGCGAGGATGCGCAGGGCGCTGTTGACGGTGTAACTTTCCTGCGCGATCTCAACTTAAAGAAAGCTGTCCAGGCGAATGGAACTATAGCTGTTATCGGCGGCGGAAATGTAGCCATCGACGCAGCCAGGTCCGCCTTGAGACTGGGCGCCAAGGACGTTATCATCCTCTACCGCAGGAAAAAAGAAGATATGCCGGCTAACGAAGAAGAAATCATCGACGCTGAAAAAGAAGGCATCAAGATTCAAACTTTGGTTGCTCCGGTGAAAATAATCAGTGAAAACGGAAAGGTAACCGGAATTGAATGCTCACGCATGTCTTTAGGCAAGTACGACAACAGCGGGCGCCGCAGACCGGAGGCCATACCGGGCTCCGAGTTTACACTGGCGGCAGACATGGTAATCGCCGCTATCGGCCAGGCGCCGGATTTGAGCTGCCTGGACGGCGACGGGATTCAGGTCACTAAGAACGGCGCCTTTGATGTCAATTCGGATCTCGCAACATCCAAAGAAGGTATTTTTGCAGCCGGCGATAATGTAAGAGGACCGGCGACAGTCGTTGAGGCTATAGCAGACGGCAAAAAGGCGGCTCTTTCCATCGACAAGTTCCTGGGCGGAGACGGAATCTTTAAGGACGCCTACCATAATGAACTGGTTAAGATGGCTGTTACCTACAACGAAGAAGCGTACCAGAAGGAAATGGAGAGAATCGAGAGCCCGCAAATAGCGGTAACAGAAAGAATCAGCAACTTCAATGAAGTTGTTCTCGCTTATCCTGTCCAAATGGCAATCGAAGAAGCCAGAAGATGCCTGCATTGCTACCGGCGGGATGAAGAATAGATTTCCAAATACGAAACAAGGAGCGTGAACACCCGGGATGATTAACTTAACCATAAATGGCCAAAAAGTGCAGGTCGAGGATGGCGCGACAATACTGGAAGCCGCTCAAAAGGCCGGCATCCATATCCCTACGCTTTGTTACTTAGCGGAAGTCCAGGCTATCGGAGCCTGCAGGGTGTGTCTGGTGGAAATTGAAGGTAACCGCAACTTGCAGGCGTCCTGCGTGTTCCCGGCAAGCGAAGGGCTTGTCGTGCATACGAACAATGACAGGGTACGAAAAGCCAGAAAATTTGCAGTGGAAATGCTTATTTCCAACCATCCCATGGATTGTTTGACCTGCCCCCGCAACCTTAATTGCGAACTGCAGAGTTTGGCCGAAGAACTGGGAATCAGGGAAGTAAGATTCAGCGGCGAACAGAGCGGGGGCCGTATAGACGACCTCTCGCCTTCAATAAGAAGGGACCAGAACAAATGCATCCTTTGCCGCAGGTGCGTGACGGTCTGCAAAGACATTCAAAGCGTGAGCGCCATCTTTACACAGGGCCGGGGATTCGAAACAAGAGTTGGACCTGCCTTTGACGCCAGCTTAAATGACGTCGCCTGCGTTATGTGCGGACAATGTTCCTTAGTTTGCCCTGTGGGAGCAATCACTGAAAAAGAAAACATTGATGATGTGTGGGAAGCTCTGGCTGATCCGACAAAGATTGTGGCCATTCAGGACGCGCCGGCGGTAAGGGCAGCCCTGGGAGAAGAATTCGGCTTTGCCCCGGGTACCCTGGTTACCGGGAAAATGCTGGCGGCAGCGAGAAAACTGGGCTTTGACCTTATTTTTGACACAAACTTCGGGGCAGATTTAACCATTATAGAAGAAGGAAATGAGCTTTTAAAAAGGATTAAAGAAGGAGGGACGCTCCCGTTAATGACCAGCTGCAGCCCTGGCTGGATTAAATTTATTGAACATTTTTATCCGGAGATGCTGCCTCACCTTTCTACCTGCAAGTCGCCGCACCAGATGCTTGGCACGCTCGTTAAAACATACTATGCGCAAAAAGCAGGCATAAACCCGAAGGATATAGTAGTTGTATCCGTAATGCCCTGCACAGCCAAGAAATTTGAATGCAACAGGCCTGAAATGACCGACAGTGGTTTCAAAGATGTAGACTATGTTATCACAACCAGGGAACTGGCCAAGATGATCAAACAGGCCGGCATAGATTTCGCCAACCTGGAAGACGGTTCCTATGATGACCCGCTGGGAGAATACACTGGCGCCGGCGCCATTTTTGGCGCCACAGGCGGCGTAATGGAAGCCGCCCTGAGAACCGCCTATGAAGTAGCAACCGGGAAGATCCTGGATAATGTCGAGTTTGCGGTTGTTAGGGGCCTTGAGGGAATAAAAGAAGCCACTATACCGGTAGAAGGAATCGGAGATATCAAAGTCGCCGTAGCGCATGGCCTGGGCAATGCGAGAAAGCTGCTGGAAAGCATCAAGTCGGGCGCCCAGTACCACTTTATCGAAATTATGGCCTGCCCGGGCGGCTGTGTCAGTGGCGGCGGACAGCCCATTCCGGTAAATAATGAAATCAGAAGATTAAGAGCGGAAGCGCTGTACCAGGAAGACAGGAATCTTGAGCTTCGCAAATCCCATCAGAACCCTTCGATAACAAGGATTTACGAAGAGTTCCTGGGCGCGCCCCTGGGGGAGAAATCGCATCACCTCCTCCATACCGGGTATACAGCCAGGGGAGTTTATAAAGACTAAAGGAATAATTGGATAAAACCCTGCGAACAAGGAAGAAACCTGAAGCCAAGGGGTCTGTAGAATGGATTATTAAATCTACTTTCCTCCGGGGGAAGTAGATTTTTTTATAAATCTATGATGGGAGGAAGGAAAGTGAAGGAAAAGAGGATCGGTGTAATTGGTATTGTGATTAACGACCGGGAAACTGCCGCTCCCAAAGTAAATAGTATCCTTGGAGAATACGCCGACATTATTATTGGAAGAATGGGTATACCGTACCGGGAAAGAAATATTTCTGTTATTTCCCTTACCTTTGAAGGCGATACTGATCAAATCGGCGCTTTAACGGGCAAACTGGGCAGCATTAAAGATGTCGAGGTAAAATCAGTCATCTGTACTAAATAAGTTTATTTTCAACTCAACTAAATACATTTTAAGCGTCTGCGAAAAGGGAGTTTTCCTGCAATCAAGGATCTGCGTAAATACCTGACCAAGTCCGCTTTTCGCAGAAGTGGATTTTTTTGTTTAACTATACAATAGGCAGTCTTAATGAACACTTACTTTTTTATAAGACATTAAAGGAGGTATCTTTGATAGTAATGTTGACCGGCCCTATGCTTGAAAAGATTGATTCAACCGGCACGCGCAGAGAAAAAGACCTGCTCGGGGAAAGATCGGTTCCAGCTGGAGCTTATTACGGGATTCATACCCTGCGGGCTCAGGAAAACTTTTCAGTTTCCGGGATCGGAGTTCACCCGGAACTTATTTTTGCAATGGCTCTGGTGAAGAAAGCAGCAGCGCTGTCCAATATGGAAACAGGCCTGCTTGATGAAAGGCGCGGTCCGGCAATTGTTCAGGCTGCAGATGAGCTTGCCGCCGGGCGGTTGGTTAATTGGATGGTGACCGATGCTTTCCAGGGTGGAGCAGGGACCTCAACCAATATGAATGTCAACGAAGTTATTGCCAACCGGGCTATTGAAATACTCGGAGGAGAAAAGGGCAATTATTCTATCGTAGACCCACTCGATCACGTTAACCTCGGTCAGTCGACAAATGATGTATACCCGACAGCGCTGCGCATAGCTGCCATCAAACTTGTCCGGGAGCTTTCTTCATCACTGGCAGGCCTGCAGGATGCGCTGCAGGGGAAAGAAAGAGAATTCAACACTGTACTGAAGATCGGACGCACAGAACTGCAGGATGCGGTACCAGTCACGTTGGGACAGGAGTTCGGCGCCTGGGCGGAAGCAATCGCCCGTGACTGGTGGCGGCTTTACAAAGCAGAAGAAAGACTTCGCCAGGTCAATCTGGGAGGCACTGCTGTAGGTACGGGCTTAAACGCCAACCGGCGGTACATATTCCGGGTAATTGAAATCCTTCGTGATTTGACGGGATTTGGCCTGGCTCGTGCCGAAAACTCCTTTGAAGCCACCCAAAACGCAGATATTTTCGTGGAAGTCTCCGGCTTCATCAAGGCAGTTGCAGTCAATCTGGCCAAAATATGCGGGGATTTGCGCCTGCTCTCCTCGGGGCCGCGAGCAGGCTTCGGCGAGTTGAAACTGCCGGAAGTTCAGTCCGGCTCATCGATTATGCCGGGCAAAATCAACCCCGTAATCCCTGAAATGACCACCCAGGTTGCTTTTCAGGTTATTGCCGCTGACCTGTGTGTAAACCTTGCCGCCGCTTCCGGACAGCTTGAGCTGAATGCTTTTCTTCCTCTAATTTCATACAACCTGCTGCAGTCTTTGACCATGCTGATCAACGCCGCAAAGCTTCTTAACATTAAATGTATCCGGGGCATTACAGCTGACACCGGGCGTTGCCGCGAGCTTTTGGATGGGAGCAACGCCGTCGTAACCGCATTTGCCCCCTACCTGGGCTACGAAAAAGCAAGTGAAATTGTTCGCCGGGCAATAAAACTTCAAAAACCGGTTACGGAACTGCTGATCGAAGACGGGCTTTTCTCCAGGGAAGAGGTTGAAGCTATTGTTCATCCTGAAGAGCTGACTACTCCAGGGGTTGCTGGCGCCCGTTTTTTCAAGCTCAAAAAATTAATTAAGGAGGCAGATGAAGTTGAATCAAAATGAGCAAACCTGGCGTGAAAATCGCCTAAAAACAATCAGGCATTATGAGGAAGTCGAAAGACCGGAAGATTTTATTAACGACGATTTGATTTGGAACACGCTCAATGGCGCCCTTACACCGGAAAGCACACAAGTCAGGGAGGTTTTAGCAAAGGCGAAGGAACTTAACGGACTCTCCCTGGAAGACGCTGCTGTTTTGTTGAACTGCCGGGACCAAGAGCTCGTTGATGAATTATTTTCGACGGCATATTGGATAAAACAGGAGATTTACGGCAACCGGATTGTCCTTTTTGCCCCGCTATACATCTCCAACCCCTGCGTAAATAACTGCGCTTACTGCGGCTTCCGGGAAAACAATAATGAACTGGAAAGGCGCTCCCTTTCCATAGATGAAATCGGGGAAGAAATTAAAATAATGACTTCCAAAGGACAAAAGCGGCTGATTATGGTCTGTGGTGAACATCCTGACAGCGATGTTGATTATATGTGCCGCTCGATAGAAAAGATTTATCAAACTAAAAACGGCCGTAATGAAATAAGGCGGGTCAATGTCAATGCTCCTCCGCTCAGTGTCAAGGAATACCGCCGGGTTAAAGAAACCGGGATAGGGACATACCAGGTTTTCCAGGAAACATATCACCACGAGACTTATAGGAAAATGCACCCGATCAATACTCCGAAAGGTTCCTACCGCTGGCGGGTGTTTGCCCTGCATCGCGCTCAGGAGGCCGGCATAGACGATATCGCCATCGGAGCCCTCTTTGGCCTTTATGATTGGCGTTTCGAAGTGCTCGGCCTGATCAGCCATGCCAGGAACCTGGAGAAAGAATTCGGGGTAGGACCGCATACAATCTCCTTTCCCAGGCTGGAACCGGCAATAAACACCCCGCTGTCCGTTTCCTCACGTTACCTGGTCAACGACAATGACTTCAAGAAGGTAATCGCCGTCTTAAGGTGCGCCGTGCCATACACCGGGCTTATTCTGACCTGCCGTGAAACTCCGGAGCTGCGGCGGGAGGCAATCAAGCTCGGCGTTTCTCAAACAGACGCCGGCTCCCGCATCGCAGTCGGAGGTTATGCGGAGATGGAGCGGGAGCACATTATGAACCGGCAGCAGTTCCAACTCGGTGACACGCGCCAGCTGGACAGCTATATTACGGAGCTTTGCCAGAACGGTTATATACCTTCCTTCTGCACTTCCTGCTACAGGGCGGAAAGAACAGGCTGCAACTTCATGAGCTATGCTAAAAAAGGGCTTATTAAAAATTTCTGCCTGCCAAACGCTGTACTGACTTTTAAAGAATACTTGCTGGATTATGCTTCACCGGAAACCCGCCTGGCCGGTGAAAAGATCATCCAAAGCCATATCGACTGGTTCCGTGGGAAAATGCCGAAAAGAGTACGGAGGTTGGAAACTATGCTGGCGCAAATGGAGGAAGGTCAAAGAGATCTTAAATTTTAAACATTATCATACGAGGTGGGATGAAAATGAATAATCTCAACGCGACGCCGCGCGGCCAACGGGCCCGGATCTCTTTTCTGGGGCGGCGCAACGCCGGCAAATCAAGTCTGATTAATGCGCTCACCAACCAGGAAATAGCCATTGTAGCCGACCTGCCCGGCACAACTACCGACCCTGTTGAAAAAGCCATGGAGATCCTCCCCATTGGACCGGTTTTACTCACCGATACGGCGGGAATCGACGACACAGGCAGCCTGGGCGCCAAAAGGGCGGCAAAGAGTCTTGAAGTTCTTCAAAAAACAGATCTTATCCTGCTCGTTCTTAATCCCGAAACAGGCTTCGGGGAATGCGAAGCGGAAATTTTAGCCATAGCAAAAAAACGCAATATCCCCATAATCGGCGTAATTAATAAAATAGATCTCTACCCTGATATGTCTCCTTTAAAATGGGCGGATTCCCTGTCCATACCGTCGGTTAAGGTAAGCGCCCGCACACGCGCAGGGATTGAGGAACTTCTCCGGATGATCGTCAACCACGTGCCGGGTGACTGGACGCCCCCCACAATTGCGGGTGATCTGCTCTCGCCGGGAGACACTGTAATCCTGGTGATTCCTATTGATAAAGCCGCTCCAAAGGGAAGACTCATTCTCCCGCAGCAACAGTTGATTAGGGATATTCTGGAACATGACTGCATTGCCATTATGGTCAAGGAAAGGGAGCTTCGCCACGTTATACAGAGAATGTCCGCCCGTCCGAAACTGGTCGTGACGGATGCGTCAGCCTACCTCAAAGCGGCAGCCGACACGCCCGGCAACGTGTTATTTACATCTTTTTCTATTTTATTTGCCCGCTACAAAGGTGATCTACATACACTGGTAGCCGGCCTGAAAGTAATCCCTGCGCTTGCGCCGGGGGATAAAATATTAATTGCTGAAGCCTGTACGCATCATCCTGCAGCTGACGATATCGGCAGGGTAAAAATACCAAGATGGCTGCGGCAATCGGTCGGAGCGGATCTTAACTTTGATATAATATCGGGAGGCGGCTCATTGCCTGAGAACCTGAAAGAATATAAGCTTGTTGTTCATTGCGGCGCCTGTATGCTGAACCGGCGGGAAATGCTTTTCCGTATTCTGCAAGCCCGTGAAGCAGGTGTACCTATGGTTAACTATGGTGTTCTAATGGCTTACATACAGGGAATTCTCCACCGTGCGTTATCTCCTTTTCCGGAAGTGCTTGCTCTTCTTGAACGTCAGCAGGACCTATATGATGAAGATGAAATTCCTCTGAGGTCTAAAGAGACGATTGGAGGTGATAACTCTGGAAGACCGGTTTTCCGCGATTCTTGACAGGGCTGAAAAAGCTCATTCCCTCTCCGGAGAGGACATTGCGGCCTTGCTTCGGGCTGAGGGGGAACAGTCACAAGCATTGTTTCAAAAAGCCGACCAAGTTCGTGAAAATTATCTGGGCAAAGGGGTTCACCTGCGCGCGATTATTGAGTTCTCAAATTATTGTATTAAGAACTGTCTTTACTGTGGTTTGAGACGGGATAACCGGAAACTTGTCCGCTACAGAATGACGGCGGATGAAATATTCTCCACCGCCGTAAAGGCAAGCCGGGAAGGCTATAAAACCATAGTACTTCAGGCTGGAGAAGATCCTTACTATAAGACGGAGATAATCGCTGATTTAGTCCGCCGGATCAAGTCATCTTCAGATGCCGCGGTAACGCTTTCACTGGGTGATTTAACAAAAGATGCTTACCAAGAAATGCGCCTTGCCGGGGCTGATCGTTATCTTTTAAAATTCGAGACAAGTGAACCACTCCTTTTCAGACGGCTGCGGCCCGGAACAAACCTGACCGGCAGGCTCAAACAGTTAAGTATACTGAAAGAACTTGGCTACCAGGCAGGAAGCGGTAATATTACCGGTTTGCCCGGGCAAAGTTTGGATTCTATCGCAGAGGATATCCTACTGCTGAAGAAACTGGAGGTTGAGATGGCCGGTATCGGTCCTTTTATTCCACATCAACAGACACCCCTGAAAAATTCCCCGCCGGGTGATCTATATTTAAACTTGAAAGTTCTGGCAATAACACGCCTTTTGCTGCCGCTGACGCATTTACCGGCTACGACCGCAACCGCCGCGGTTCATCCTTTCGGGCGGCGGCTTGCCCTTATAGCCGGCGCAAATGTAGTGATGCCTGATTTAACTCCCCTACCCTACCGGTTCCACTATGACATTTATCCCGGGAGAACAAGGACACAGGCAAGCAGCTCATATTCCTGGTGGAAAGAGGAACTGGAACAGATGGGAAGAAGTTTAGCCGGCGGATATGGACATGGAGCAATTCATGCTTCCCCGGATTAGCAATTTCAGGAATCTTTTAATGACCGTTTATAGCCTTAAAAGCTTGATGTTTACAATTATTCATGTATAATCGAACGTAGCGTAAAAGGGAAAATATTGAAACTCCTATTCTTAATAGAACAAAAGATAGAACAAAAGAAAGGTAAAAGAATTGATTAAAAAGGCTTTACTAATCATCGGCTTGATTATCGCGCTGCTTATTACCGGATGCGCCAAGACACCGACAGGTGAAAAACAGCAGAAAGAATCCTTAAAAACGCCGGATCAAATTACCGTCCAGGCTCCGCTAGCCCCTGCAACAGCTCCCCTTCTTAAAATGGCTGGTGAAGGGCTGCCTTCAGGCGTAAAAATTAACTTAATTATCTATAAGACAGATGAAGAGGCTACCACACGGGTAATTAAAAATGAGGCCGATTTCTCAATCCTTTCCACTAACCTGGCAGCTAAACTATACAATAAAGAAGTTGACATATCCCTGGCCAATGTGAATACCTGGGGCATTTTATACCTTATCTCAACAGAGAACGGGATAAACAAATGGAATGACCTTAAAGGTAAAGAACTCTATATAGGCGCCAGAGGATCTACACCGGATGTACTGACGCGTTATTTTCTCCATAAAAACGGGCTTTCAGAAAATGATCTTAAGATAACTTACCTTCAATCACCGGAAATTGCCCGAATGATAATTAGCGGGCTGGCGAAGAACGCCGTTCTTCCGGAACCGATGGTAACCCAGGCGCTGCTTAATAACAACAAAGCAAGGATAGTAGAAGATTTTTACGAGGACTGGAAAACTATTGAAGGGGGAAATGCCGGACTGCCCCAGGCCGGAATGTTCGTCAGAAACAGTTTTGCAAAATCCTTCCCTTCTCTGGTAACCTCGTTCCAGCAAGCTTATTCCGGGGCGCTTGATGAGACTGTAAATAATCCGGCCGGTTCAGCTTCCCTGGTTGAGACCAGTTTGCAAATACCGGCGCCGGTTTTTGTTCAAAGCATTAAACGCACACATCTCAAATTCGTTGAGGGCCAAAAAGCCAAAAAAGACGTGGAAATTTATCTTTCCAGATTATTGGAACTTTCTCCGGACATGGCAGGTGGAAAATTGCCTGATGAAAAATTCTTCCTTAAAAACTAAGTATGTTGCGCCTATTCTTGGCCTGGTATTCTTCCTGGCAGTATGGCAATTTATTTCCGGTTTTTACAACCCGGTAATAGTCCCTTCCCCTATTGAAACGTGGCGTTCCTTTCTCACGCTGGCGGTCAGCGGGCTTCTCTGGGAACATGGCCGCCAAACCATAGTCCGCGGCTTTGCAGGCTTCGGACTGGCCGTCCTGGCGGGAACATCACTGGGCTTTTTGATAGGCCTCAACCGGACCGCGGCCAGCCTTTTTCAGCCCCTGGTTGTTGTTCTGCAGGTAACCCCGTTGATTTCCTGGCTTCTTCTGGCCATGATCTGGATTGGCTTTACGAAGGTTCCATTATTCATAGTATTTGTAACTACCCTGCCCCTGATTATCACTAACACAATCCAGGGTATTAAAAATGTTGACCTGCAGTTGCTGCAAATGGCCGACGTTTTTCGTGTCGATAAAATACGGATAATCAGGGAAGTCTACTTCCCTCAAGTGAGCCCTTACCTTTTTGCCGGCCTTGCGGCAGCCCTTGGCACAACCTGGAAGGCGGTGGCTATGGCGGAACTGCTCAGCGTTAATCAGGGAGTAGGCGCAGGTATGGCTGTTGCAAGAACAAATCTTGAAACAGCCACCTTGTTTGCCTGGACATTTTTTTTAATTATCCTCGGGCTTCTGACTGATCGGCTGCTTTCTTATCTGGCACGGCAAAAATTGAATCAATGGATGTGATCCCTTTAGAATATATTAGTTTTAACCATGTTTATAAATCATTCGGACAGACCCGGGTGCTTGACGACTTTTCTTTTTCCGTTCCGGCAGGAAAAATCATCTGTCTGATAGGACCCTCGGGCTGCGGCAAAACAACCATCCTTAACCTTTTAACCGGCCTGGAGCAGCCGGACAGGGGCAGTATTTCCGGAACTGCTAATCTGCGAATAAGCTGTGTATTCCAGGAACCGCGTCTTTTGCCCTGGAAAACCGTCTCTGAAAATATTTCTTTTGTGTTGCAGGATCTAACCATACCCCAACAACAGGAACTTATTGATCTGTACCTGAAAAATATGAGCCTGTATGAATATAGAAACAGCTATCCCAAGCACTTAAGCGGTGGTATGAAGCAAAGGCTCGCCATCTGCCGCGCCTTTGCGTTTCCGCATGATCTGCTTCTTTTGGATGAACCTTTTAAATCCCTTGACGTCCTCTTGCGGATGGAATTAGTCCAGCAGGTTGCCGGGATGTGGGGGGAACATCCGCGTACTATTGTCTTTGTCACTCATGATATACTGGATGCGCTGCTGCTGGGCCATTTTATACTGGTTCTTTCCGCAAAACCTACAACAACACTTGACACTTTGGAAATCAATATTCCACTCGGAGAAAGGGATATTGCAGTAGAGCCTTTTCCTGCATACTACAACCATATTCTAACACTGCTTGAAGGTAGGGCTAGCAAAAGCAAAAGGGGTCAGGCTTGACTTATTATTAAAATTGACTTATTAGAGAAGCTACTTAACTCAATCTATTTTTCTGTTATTCGCTGAAGCTATTTTACATAAAATGATTATTTTCAGAGTAGACACCCATGCTGCTTCAAGCGGCGCCATCAAAAGATGAAAATGGCATCATACAAGGGAGGGCAATGCCTTAAGTGCGATTTTAAGCCTTATTTCAAAGAACGAGTGAACCTGAGGATAAGCGAGGTTACTGTTTGAGGCGCTTATCGCCGAGTTTAACCGAAGCCGAGGGTGAATGAGTTCGTACAAGTATAAGAGAAGAACAGAGCATGTAGGCAGTTGACCTCCCTGATGTAAATTAATTTTCAGGATAGTTCAACATGCCGCCAGCGGCGCCACGAATCATGAAAACTGAGCTTTTAGAGAATAGTTCCAAGATAGAGTAGAAAAAATGATGTAGTTAAGTAGCCTCCTTAATAAGTCAATTATCAAAATAAGTCAAGCCTGACCCCTGTTGACCTCCCTTAATGTAAAGTATTTTTAGAGTAGTTCCCATAAAAAAAATGCCAGTACTTTGACTGGCATTTTTTTCTTATATTTGTTGTTGTTGATTTTAACTGTTTCTTAGTGGAGCAGTTTAGCAATCAGCTCAGCCGGATCCATAACCTTTATGGGATCAGCATCCGGATCGCCCTTCTCCTTCACTCCATCCTCCAGCATTGTGATACAGAACGGACAGTTGGCGCTGATTAACTGCGGGTTCTTGGACAGGGCCTGCTCAGCCCTCATGTTGTTAATCCTCTCGCCAAGATGCTCCTCCATCCACATCCGCCCGCCGCCTGCGCCGCAACAGAAACTGGCTGAACGGTTTCTATCCATCTCAACCAACTGCACGCCGGGAACCATTTGCAGGACTGCCCGGGGCGCCACATATTCCTGCTGGTAGCGGCCAAGATAACAAGAGTCATGGTAAACTACCCTCTGGCTTTCCCCGCCGCCGCTCTTGTTAAGCGACAGCTTGCCTTCCCGGACTAACTGGTTAATTAATTGCGTATGGTGAACAACTTCAAAGTTTCCGCCAAAGGCCGGGTACTCGTTCTTAAGAGTATTTAAGCAATGGGGACATGCCGTGACAATTTTCTTTACACCGTATCCATTTAAAGTTTCCACATTTTCCGCAACCAGGGACTGGTACAGGTACTCGTTGCCCGCTCTCCGGATAAAATCTCCGCAGCACTTTTCCTCGGTGCCCAGTATGGCAAAGTTGATTCCAGCAGCTTTGAGAATTTCTACAACTGCTGTAGCGACTTTTTTAGCCCGGTCATCAAAAGAACCGGCGCAGCCTACCCAGTACAGGTATTCCACATTGCTGTCGTCACTCATTAATTTAACATCAAGATCCTTTGCCCACTCGCCGCGGTTTGCCCAGCCAACCCCCCATGGATTGGAATTTTTCTCAACATTCCTGAAGGCCAACTGCAGTTCGGGCGCAATGCTGCTTTCCATCATAACAAGGTACCTGCGCATATCGACTATCTTAGCAACATGCTCATTGGAAACCGGGCATTGTTCCTGACAGGAGTAGCAGGTCGTGCAGGCCCAAATCTCATCCTCGGTAACCACGTCTCCGATTAAGGATTTCTCTAATATTTCAGCTGCCTGCTTATCCGCAGCGATAACTTTTTCAACCTGATCCGCCGCCTCCTCACCCGTGTTGAATAACCCCTTCTTTAACATTAAAGTGCCTTTTTCAAGCATGTGTTCTTTTAACTGCCGGCTGAGCAGTTGCTTTGGATTCAGAGGTTTTTTGGAAAGATTAGCAGGACAGTTATCCATACAACGCCCGCACTCACCGCAGGAAAGGCTGTCTAAAAGCTGTTTCCAGGTAAACTGTTCAATTCTTCCCACCCCAAACTCGGTTACTTCTTCATCTTCAAGATTCATTCCCCTGATTTGGGCTCCGCGAGGCTCCAAAGAGGCAAAAAAGGCGTTAAACGGAGCAAACAATAAATGCATATGCTTAGAATTGGGAATGTAAACAAGAAAGCCTAACAGGATCAGCATATGGGCCCACCAGAAGAAAACACTGACCTTTTCTAACACTTCTTTGCTGTAGCCCGCCAGCCATGAAGCAATAACGCTGTACGCCGGGGCAAAAGCTGCTGCCGGATTCGGCTCCAGAGCCAGCCTGGCTGAGGTTGAAAACCATTCAGTAATTACTACGCCAAAGATTAAGATTACAATTATGGCTGCTTCCGAAGTACGGTAAAGATAATCAGGTTTTAGCACCCACCTTCTGTATACCGCTACAATCAGGACAATCACTACAATCAACGATATTACATTCTGAAACGTAATAAAGATAGGACTTGTGCTGAAGAAAGGCACTTTTATACCGAACAGTCCCTCAAAGAACAGCGGTATCTCCCCAAGGCAGATAAAAATAAAACCCCAGAAAATAAAGAAATGCACAATTCCGATTTTTTTGGCTAATAGCTTTCGTTGTGCAAAAACGTTCATTATGAAATTTCCGAACCGCTGACCGGGGTTGTCCAGCCTGTTTTCCTTTTCGCCTAAAGTTACTACTCCCACACGCCAGCTGGCGGCATAAAGAAAGGCTACCACCGAAACTACAGCAAGTAGAAAAAAAACTACAATCGCTTCTGGCTGCTGCAAAACAGAAACCTCCTTTTTTCTGTAAAATTTAAAATTATTTTGCGCCGCTCCTATCTATAAATTAAAAATTAAACCACTCAGAATAACAATCAGTTAGCTTTTTAAAAATTTTTGCTATGGAAACCACGTAATGTTCATGAGTTTCTGAACCAATCTTTTTACTCTCATTACAGGCAGTTACCTAAAAACCGGTTTCTGCCGTTTACTCCGGTTGGTTCAGCCTGAGCCTCAACCTATACAACAACAAACGTCACCGAAAGATGCCGAACATTTACATAGATCCCGACAGTCGTCAGATCACCTCCTAAAAAAGGCTCTACGGAAGAAAACGCTGCATTTTCCACAAGAGTAATAATGACCGGCGTCGCAAACACCTCAATGCTTCCACTGACATAAACAGGGGCAATGTCTTTCTTTTCTAAAACCATGATCAGGCAAATACTTGCACTATGCCCATTAACCTTGCAAAAAAAGCAGCTCTTCCTTAAAATATCAGTCCCGACGGCTAAAACCTACATTAATTCATGTTAAATAATACTTCCCATGCGTTTTGATGTCAAGCCCAATTTATCTTTAAGGAAGATTTACGTCAAGAAAAACCTTGACATCCTTCCATTGCTTTAATAAAATTTCATAAGGTAAAATTTTAAATTATCTAGCTGATTATTTTTTGGGGGTGATTTGAAAAGGCGGTTTTTATAAGATAGAAGGTATTCTTTTAAGAACTTTAAACAAATTTCGAGAAGGGAGTCCAGGATAATGGCCGAAGCGAAAGCAATTACCTCCATGATGGCAGAGACAAGAGTTTTTCCTCCTGCTAAAGAAGTTACAGAAAAGGCCTATATTAAGAGTATGGAAGAATATAAGGCCATGCATAAAAAGTCTATCGAGGATCCGGATGCATTCTGGGGTGAACTGGCAGAACAGCTTGACTGGTTTAAAAAATGGGATAAGGTTATGGTGGAAGACTTCGCCAATGCGAAGCACGAGTGGTTTGTCGGAGGCAAAATAAACGTATCTTACAACTGCCTGGACCGCCACCTGACAACCTGGCGTAAAAACAAGGCGGCGATTATTTGGGAAGGGGAGCCCGAAGGGGAAAGCAAAGTTTATACATATCAGCAGCTTCATTACGAAGTATGCAAATTTGCCAATGTTTTAAAGAACCTGGGCGTCAATAAAGGTGACCGGGTTTCTATTTATCTGCCCATGATTCCCGAACTTCCCATTGCCATGCTTGCCTGCGCCCGTATCGGGGCAATCCATTCGGTGGTTTTCGGCGGTTTCAGCGCCGATGCTTTAACGAACCGTGTGCAGGACTGCGGTTCAAAAATACTCATTTGTGTAGACGGTTACTACCGCAGCGGCAAAGTCGTCAACAGCAAGAACACTGCCGATGACGCTCTTGCACAGTGCCCAACTGTAGAGAAATCAATTGTAGTCAAGAGAATCGGTCTTGATGTAGCCATGAAAGAAGGCCGTGATGTATGGTTTAACGACCTGATGGCTGACGATAATCTGTCCTCTGTTTGCGAACCCGAAGTAATGGATGCGGAAGATCCCCTGTTCATCCTTTATACAAGCGGAAGCACGGGCAAACCCAAGGGTGTTCTGCACACCGGCGCCGGTTACCTCCTGTACACTTACCAGACACTTAAGTGGGTTTTTGATATAAAAGAAGAGGACACCTGGTGGTGCACCGCTGATATCGGCTGGGTCACAGGACACAGCTATATTGTCTACGGTCCTCTGGCCCTCGGAACTGCCAGCATAATGTACGAAGGTGTTCCTACTTTCCCGAACCCCGACCGGTTCTGGAAGATATGCGAGAAATTTAAGGTCAGTCAATTCTATACCGCTCCTACCGCCCTTCGTGCTCTGATGCGTGAAGGCGACGAATGGGCTTTAAAGAGAGATCTTTCTTCAATCAAAATCCTAGGTACAGTGGGCGAGCCCATCAACCCCGAAGCCTGGATGTGGTACTACACTATCATCGGAAAAGAAAAATGCCCCATTATAGATACATGGTGGCAGACAGAAACAGGCGGCTTCCTGATCCAGCCGTTCCCGGGCGCCACTCCGCTTAAGCCCGGCGCCGCCTCGCTGCCTTTCTTCGGAGTCGACCCGGTAATCGTAAGGGAAGACGGATCAGAAGTGGGCGTAAACGAGGGCGGCTGGCTCTGCATTAGAAGACCCTGGCCCGGCCTGATGCGCACCGTTTTCGGAGATCCCGAAAGATTCAAGAACACTTACTTCATTCAGTTCCCCGGCATGTACACAACCGGTGACGGCGCACGCCGTGACGAAGACGGGTATTACTGGCTGATGGGACGTATTGACGATGTCATCAACGTTTCCGGTCACCGGATCGGCACTGCTGAAGTGGAAAGCGCACTTGTGGCTCACGAAAAAGTAGCCGAGGCAGCCGTCGTTGGAATGCCCCACGACCTCAAAGGACAGGGCATTTACGCCTTCGTAACCTTAAAAGTCGGCGTAGAAAAGACAGATGCGCTTAAGAAAGAACTCACCGCTCACGTCCGTAAGGAAATCGGTCCGATTGCCACACCCGATAAGATCCAGTGGGCCGACTTCCTGCCCAAGACAAGAAGCGGCAAAATCATGCGCCGTATCCTTGTGAAGATCGCCGCCGGCGACGTAAGCAGCCTGGGCGACACCTCAACACTTGCAGATCCGACTGTTGTTGAAGGTCTCGTCAAGGATAGAGTCTAAGACTAAAATAAAAAAGAGGCCTCATTTCAGTTGATAATGAGGCCTCTTTTTTTACAAAAAATTTCTTGACATGTACAGACCTCCTAAATAGAATTTTAATAAAGATAAAAATATTGAATTTTTTGCATTCCAAGGAAAAATAACCAGCGCTTTTAATAAAAGTTGTCATCAAGGAATAAGATTATTACGGAGGTTGAAATGGCTAAGGGAAATTTCGGCACTGCGATAAACTGTATGGACGGCCGCACACAGCTGCCTGTAAACGATTACTTAAGAAAAGAATATGGCCTTGACTTTATCGATACGGTTACGGAACCAGGTCCGGTGAAAATGCTTGCAGAAAACACGGCCGGAGTAGAATCTATAAAACAAAGAGTAAATGTATCCATTCAGGCTCACGGCTCCAAGCTGGTTGCGATAGTTACGCACTATGACTGCGCCGGAAACCCGGTTCCAAAAGAAACCCAATACGAGCAATTTAAACAGGCTCTAAAAACCATTTCCGGGTGGAATTATCCTGTTCAATTAATCGGCTTGTGGGTAAATGAAAACTGGGAGGTGGAGCCTATTAAATAAAGCTTTAACGGACTCCTATTATTTAATTACTTATAAGAAAAGAAAACAAATTAACAAGGAGGCGCAAGTATTGGCTGACGACGTAAAAGTTTTTGGTATGAAAGCAGAAGCTGGTCGTTGGATTTATGTAATTCTAGGTCTAATTATTAATATTTGCCTGGGCGCTGTTTACTCCTGGAGCGTATTCAAGAAGCCTTTGGAGGAGCTTTTCAGCGCAAGCGCTACCGAAAGCTCGTGGCCGTTTATTCTTTTCCTTGCTTTCTTTGCTATTCTTATGCCTATCACTGGCCCATTCCTGGACAAATTCGGTCCAAAACTGTTCACAATTCTAGGCGGTATCATTGTAGGAATAGGCTGGATTCTGGGCGGCAAGTCTACCGGCATGACCCAGCTGGCTATCTATTACGGAATTATTGGCGGAATTGGAGTAGGAATTGCTTATAACTGTCCCATCGGTGTGGCGGGAAGGTGGTTCCCTGACAAGCGGGGTCTGGCTGTAGGACTGACTGTTTTAGGATTCGGTCTCTCAGCGTTAATCACCGCTCCCTTAGCCCGCTCAATGATTGCGTCAGTGGGTCCGTTAGCAACAATGTTCCAATTTGGAATTGCCTTTCTAATTATCATCGTAATCCTCGGTCTTCCCTTGAAGTTCCCGCCGGCCGGCTGGAAACCCGCAGGTTGGAACCCGCCCGCGGCAGCCGGCGGAAAAGCAGACTTTACTGCCAGTCAGATGCTGTCTACGGGAAGTTTTTATGGCGTATGGCTCTGCTACATCATCGGCACTCTGGCAGGATTAATGGCGATTGGCGTCGCAGCCCCTGTCGGTCAGGAACTCTTTGCCCTGGATGCTACATCAGCAGCTATGTTCGTATCTATATTCGCCGTCTTCAACGGCATCGGCCGGCCCATATTTGGAGCCCTGGTGGATAAAATAAGCGCCCGCAACACGGCTGCTTTGAGCTTCGTAATTATCTTTATCGCCGCTATCCTGCTCGGCAAGTTCTCCGGGTCTGGCTCCACATCTTTATATGGAATTTGTTTCTCCTTGCTCTGGCTCTGCCTCGGGGGCTGGCTGGCCATCGGTCCGGCTGCCACCGGCGCTTATTTCGGTATCAAGTATTACGGGCCAAACTATGGAATAGTTTTCACAGCTTACGGCATCGGCGCTATCGTCGGCAATCTGCTGGCCGGCAAGCTGCGAGACCTCACGGGCAGCTACGTATCTGTATTTTTCCCGTATGTTACGGTCCTGGCAGTCATTGGTTTTGTCATTGCTTTATTGCTGATGCGTCCTCCCCGTAAGGCGTAGTACAGATATTAAACCCTAACCTTTAAAATCAAAGGCCCTGCTGGTTTAACCCGGCGGGGCCTTAATTTTCTACCAGAAATATTATGACCAAAGTTTTAACTCATGTTAAATAAACATTTCATAACAGTACCAGGGGGTTTTTATCATACCTGCGCTATATAAAAGACCTGAATTATTACTTTTACTATGGGAGTATGTATTATTATAAGTGCGTGTGTATCGATTCATCAGCCAAAAGGATTATCTTTCGTTTATTCATAGACCTAAACTGTAAATCTTCCTAAAATGAGATTTCATGCCAGCAATACCATAAACAGCCAGAACCATCTTCTAAATGTATTGACCATCATATTTACTGCAACTCCTAATTCCTTTTCTTTTTTTCTTAGAAATTATACCGGCTGCTTTTGCCTTAAAATAAATTGTTAGTTTCAGCCCCCTTGTATTATAATGCGCACGAGATGTCAAACTTTTGTCCGTCAACTGGAGTTAATCTTTAATGAATTTACAGCTATAACCCCTGTCAGATAATTTTTATCTGATTCCCTAAAAGGCGGATGGTTACCTGTCCTGTAACCGTGTCCAGAATCATTGTTCTTCCCTTGTTACCGCCGGTTTCCCTGACTATAACCTTAATTCCAATCCGGCTTAAAATTTGATCGCTTTTTTCAATATTTCGCTGCCCTATTTTGAAATGATCAACACCGTCGAACATCTGTGCGCCGCCAACCATTTTAGCTTCCAGATTGTTTATTTTGACACCGTAGCTGAGCATATCGCGGATCATAAAAGGAATTCCGGTGTCAGCAAACTTTCCCGTCTTTGAGGTTTGGTTTTCAAATAATGTGCTATCGGGAAGCATAATGTGAATTAATCCTCCCACACGGGTAAAAGGGTCGTATATACTGACCCCGACACAGGAACCGAGTCCTAGCGTTATTAAACGGTTTGGCTCTCTGGTTACTTTATATTCGGCAATACCTATAGGAATTTCTAAAGCAGCCATTAAACATTTACAACCTCCGCTTAATGTGGGAATTTATCGTGCCAAGTACTTTATTCGTTCTTCCGGACTGATTATATTTGTAATACGAACGCCGAAATTCTCGTCAACAACGACCACTTCCCCTTTTGCGACAAGAGTTTCATTAACGAGTATTTCAACAGGTTCGTCAACCAGGGATGTCAGCTCAACAATTGAACCGGGAGTTATGGAAAGAACCTCCTTAATGGGACGTTTGGCAATTCCTAAAACAACCGTAACCTTTAAAGGGATATCCAGGATAAGGTCTATTTTTTGTTTAATTCCCGTTTGTGTCGAACCAGGAACTGACTTCTTCATTTCTTCTGTTAAAATAAAAAGTTCTTCTTGCTGTTCTTCCTGCAAATCCCCTTCTCTTTGTTCAAATAATTCTTCTTTATTGCTGTTTTCTTTTATACTAAGCTGGTCGTCTTCTTGGATATCTTCCTGGCTATATTTCTTATATAACATTGTGGCCTGTTCTTTTGCCGTATCTATTTCCATTATCTGTACAAATTCAGTATCCAGGATATCCCCAATTGTCAAACGGAAAAAAGTAGCCACTATTTTCCCCTGGTAACGGCTAAGCGCCTCAGAAAAAGAATCTTCCTTAAGAAATTCTGTCCGGGGTGGTGAAATATTGACGGCAAAACCGAATAGATCCGCCATTGAGGTGGCAGCCGTCCCAATCATTTGGTTCATAGCTTCGGCAACGGCGCTTACTTCCATCTCAGACATCTGCTCACCTTCTGACAGGGTTCTTTTACCCTCTCCGCCCATCATCAGGTCAGTCATAACAGCAGCATCAGACTGTTTGAGAACCAGAACATTAAAACCGAATAATCCTTTGATAAATTCAATATTAACGGCAAGGCAGGGTGTAGCGAAAAAATTCCTTAATTCTTCGGTATGACAGACGGTGATCCTTGGGCTGGTTATGTTGACTTTCTGGTTAAACAATTGCGAAAGTGTTGTCGCAGCTGCCCCAAGAGAGATATTACCTATCTCACCCAGTGCGTCTTTCTCCTGCTCTGTTAACTCTTTCGTCAAAGGATCTTTACTTTGCCGGCTGTTCTGATCGCCTAAAAGAGCGTCTATTTCGTCCTGATTGAGGATATTATTCGCCAATTATTATCCACCTTCCTAACTAAGGGCATTTACCTGAATTGCCAGGTTTCTCTTCAAATAACCTGCCTGCACTTTAAATTTCAGCTGGTCTCCAACGTACATGTCCAACTCCTGATTGATTTGTTTATCCAGGGATAACACGTCCCCTTCCGATAGAGTAAGAAAATCTCTGACCATTATAACGGCGTCACCCAGAATGACACTTAAATCAACCTCGGCCTTTTCAAGCCAGTGACGTATGTTGTTTACTTCTTCACTAACCTCAATAGACTGGCTAATACTATAAAACTTGGACATGTTGGACAATACGGGCTCAAGTAAAAGGTACGGAAAGCAAAAATTAATCAGACCCCGCGTAGGACCTAAAACAGTAGTAAGAGTGACAACGGCAACTATTTCTGCCGGGGAAATAACTTGATAAAGCCGCGGATTGGCCTCTACTGCCTCAAGCTGCGGTGTAATATCGAAAGCATCCGTCCAGGCCAGCTTGAGGTAGCTTAAAATCTGTGTATTCAACTGACGCACAACAGACATCTCTATTTCAGTAAGATCGCGGACTTGTGGCGGCATTTCGCCGGAACCACCAAACATCAAGTCTATGACGGGAAATAAAAATTGAGGGTTCGTTTCCATTATGGCAAGTCCCTTGCAAGGTTTTGCAGAAAAAACATTCAAAATTGTCGGTGTTGGTACGGAACGAATAAAATCATCAAAGGTAAACTGCTCGACTGAAGCCACCCGTACATTGCACGTATAACGAAGGTAAGCCGATAGAAAGCTCGACAGCAAACGTGCAAAATTATCGTGCAGAGTACTCAAAGTACGAAGTTGATCTTTTGAAAATTTATCCGGGCTCCGAAAATCATAAAACTTATAATGAAGTTTCTTTTCTTCTTCTTTAAAATCGGGAACGACCTCTGCTTTTCCAGTTGAAATATCAGTAAGCAGAGCATCAATTTCAGCCTGGGAAAGAATCTCTTTTTCTTTCACTTAATCATCCCCACCTATGCGCGGGCCTGAGCTCTTTCCAGAGCCTGCAGAATGCGTTCCTGTTGAAAAGGCTTGACAATAAAATCTTTTGCGCCCGCCTGGATAGCTTCCATTACCATTGCTTCCTGCCCCATTGCGCTGCAAACGATTATTTTTGCTTTGGGATCAAACTCGCGTATCTTTTTTATTCCTTCGATCCCGTTCACTTCCGGCATTGTTATGTCCATGGTCACTACATCAGGTTTTAACTCCTTATACAGTTCAAACGCAACAGCGCCGTTTTCCGCTTCACCAACAACTTCGTAACTATTTTTCACAACAATGTTTTTAATCATCATCCGCATAAAAGCAGCATCGTCAACAATCAAAATGCGCCTCATATTTTCGTACTCTCCTTTAAAATAATAATGCTTTGAAGAGCTTTTCCAAGTTTTCCGGGGAAGTCATAAAGAAAAAAAAGCCCTTTATTTGCTTGTCCAATTCACCTATAACAGTTTCAATCAGCAGAAGCTGGTCATCGGTATAGTTGTGATTTATCAGCGCGCTGCACAAGGTTGCTCCCAGCATGTCAAAAGCAAGCTCAGGTACCTCAGTATACATTTTTAAACCGGTCAGGTCGCCTATTGCGCTAATAAAGGAACCCGCCAGTATGTTACCCGTTTCCCTGATTATGGACTTTGACATCTCATCGAGTTCTGCGGTCGTCCCCTCAGGCAAGCCGGAAAGCACATCGACAAGCAGAAAAGTACTGTGAGCGTCAAACATAAAAATAACCAATCCCGGAATATCACCTGTTATCGGCATGTTAATACAGGATACTTCTTTTTCCGGTTCACCCCCAATGTGTACTGCTTCGTCCAGAGGCATAAATGAAGCTCTTGGAACGTCAATATCTATTTTCCTTCCGGTCATTACAGCCAGAGCCGTACTGGCATGGCCCAGACCGATGTTGCATGTTTCTCTTAAAGCGTCTAATTGAATACCATCCAACTGTTACTCCCCCTCTACGGGACAAGTTAAATCTTCCAGAAGTTGCCTTATTTGTCCAATTTATAAAAACTGTCTCGTGTGTATATATCTCTGTTTTTAAGGAACTATCCTGAAAATTAGTTTTTCATATAATGAGTCCTATAGTCATGGTGTTGTCACCGCTTGTTGTTTTTGGGCTTTCTCTATTTCGCGTTACCTATCTGTATTGCTTTGCCCAATAATTCATCTTGAGTGCGGAGCACACGTTGATTAGTTTCATATGCCCTGGAGATTTCAATCATGTTAACCATATCATCAACGAAATCAACATTTGCTTGTTCCAGGAACCCCCGACTTATTTGGGGATTCTCTGCATCCTTCAGACCAGCTCCTTGGGACGGTTGACTAAAGCAGCCGTTACCCTCATCAAGAAGCAATTGTGGTTCTTCAAATGCGACAACTTTTAATTTCCCTGCCGACTGTCCATCAACAGTAACACCGCCGTCTTTTGCCAGAAGAAAATCCCGACTACCCACCTTAAGCGGTCCGTCCTTCCCCAAAACCCTGTTTCCGGACATGGTTACAAGATAACCATCGGTATCAATTGAAAAGAAACCGTTTCTGGTGTATTGTTCTTTGTCCGGAGTCTGGATAACAAAAAAACCTTCCGAATTCAATATGAAGTCGGTCGGTACATTTGTTTCCTTCACAACTGCAGGGGAAAAGTCAGTATAAACCTGTGCAATATACGGAGTCAGGCCGCTATAGTTAACTTCAGGCATGTCTTCAGTATTTTTATTCCACATACTTTCATTATTACTAACTAAATCCTTAAAGCTGTTTTCAACAATTAAGGACCGCTTTTTATAACCGTAGGTATTAATATTTTCCAGATCTTGAGATAAAAGATCAAGTCTTTCCTGCTGAACATTAAGCGCAGCTGAACTGATGAATATACCTTCAAGCATTTTAATCCTCCTTCCTTAATTTACTTTTATACAAATTTAAAATTAATTCTACTTCTCCTTTGGGACGCCCAAATTCAACAGCCAGTTCAGAAATGCCCTGTCCCTTCTTATAAGCTTGATAAATACGTTCATCCAGGGTAAGAAGGCTTTCCTTAGAATAGTTTTCCAAGATTTTAGTCTGATTGTTTTCGATTCTTGCTAATGTGTTTGTAAGTTGTTCTACAAGTTCAATCAATTTATTGACCTTCGTTAAAAGTTCCTGCGGTATCTCATCCTTTTCATCTCCGAGACGATGCAGGTTCTGCAGGTTTTTTAGCTTGGCCTGGTTATTTGTTTCTTTTTGATCTTTTTCGGCCTTTGCAATATTCCTTTGAATAATCGTTAAAACAATTCCAATTATTAAAACAATCAGACCGAGACAAAGGAAAATATAAAGCTTCTGGACCTGAAAAAAGTTGACAAGTGAATTAATAATATCCATAAAATCAGACATATGACATCTCCCCCAGTTTGTCGCGCAAACGAGAAATGGCCCGGGAATGCAGCTGACAAACCCTCGATTCGGTAACACTTAATACCAAACTTATTTCTTTTAATGTGAGCCTTTCCTGATAGTACAAAGCCAAAATAAGCTTGTCTCTGCTTTCTAAAGAAGAAATAGCCTTTGTAAGAACTTCATGTTTTTCATTCTGCAGAACAACATCAAGCGGTTCGGAATTGGTAAAGTCAAGCAGGTTTTTACCTTCTAAAAAATTATCCTGATCCAGTGAGGTAACTTGCATCTGCTTGGAGTATCCGTTTATTTTTTTCAGGTTTTCTTGTGAAAGACCGGTTTTTTCTACCAAATTACTTTCATTAACCTCTTTGCCGGCCAATGCAATTTCTTTTTTCGCTTGCTCAACCATATTAATTTGCTGCCATAAGCGCCGGGGAACCCAGGAAAGCCTGCGTATCTCATCAATCATTGCCCCTTTAATCCGTTGCTGGGCAAAACTCGTAAAATTTGTTCCCCTCTCAGGAACAAATTTTTTTATTGCCTCCAGCAAGCCCATAACCCCGCAGCTCTCCAGGTCTTCCTTCCCAATACCTGCCGGTAAATGAATAGCCATCCTGCCGGCTAAATATTTAACCAGCGGCAGGTAAATCGTGACCAGTTTTTCTTTTGTCTGAAAATCGGGATTCCTTTGATACTGCTCCCATAGCTCCTTTTCTTCCGCTTCCATGTTATCTCTCCTGATTAAACCATTCTTTTAGACATCCTGTTAAAAATAAACTTAAATATTTTATCCCTTTGGGGCTCCTTCAAATCGATAAACTCGATCCCAATATGGTAAATCTTCTGTTTTTCCATTTCCTTGCAGTATACTAATAGGGCTCTTGTTACAAAGTGTACAGATTGATTATTACCGTTTTCGTTAAAATCAAGAGAAAATCGAATAGAAAAAACGGTCCCTATAGGATACTCAATGCTGCTAGCTATTTTCATTCCCCCTGCGCTTATGTCAAGAGCTTTTGTCTTTTCATAAACTGGTTCCTCTCCTTTCTTTAGGGAGGATAATAAAGTTGATTTTTCTACGTCCATAAGAATTGGGAAGCGAATGGTCGCTCTTTGTTGGTCTTCTTTTATTTCTTCCGGCATCGAAAGCTCTAAAAAAATTACTTCGTTTTCTTTATGTTTACCTAAAACAAAAGTATAGAAAAAGTAGCTTTTCCTGTCCTGAATGAAGCGCCCCAGCACTGCTTCCCCCGGCTTAAGAATCAAGGGATAACCCTCCTGTAGAGGGGCCATAATTGTGACAAAATCATCTCCAATATCCTGGACTGTAGAAGAATAAAATATTTTCTCATTGCTTCTGGCGATCTTTACCGAAAGATTGATTTTCAATTGACCTTGTTCGTTAGGTATTTCTTTTGACAACTTTAACTCCCTTTTCATAACTTAATGTGGTCATTTATAGAGTTTGAGCAGCTTTTGTATAAACGTTTTCATGCCTATAGGATTTTTTGAGTCTGTACCGTAATCCTTTCTCCCAATCAAATTATTTAGTCTAATTGCTATCTGAGCAAGACTTTTTGTTGCCTGGCAGTTTGGATGCGATATGACAAAGGGGGTTTGGTTCTTTACAGCCTCAACAACAATATCCTCTTTTAAAATGAAACCCAAATACTCCAACTTTATATTATTCAAAAATTTGTTTGTAACCAGGGTAATCCTTTCCGCGGTTAAAATAGCTTCCTGTTCATTTGAAGCCTGATTTACAATAAAAGATACCTTTTCGTGCACCTTGAATTTTGCCAGAACCTTAATCAGACTGTAAGCGTCAGTTAATGATGTCGGTTCCGGTGTGACTACCACGATTACTTCTCCGGCTGCTGCAACAAATCCCAATACGTTACGTGAAATACCTGCTCCTGTATCAATTAACAGAACTTCTGTTTTATCCTGAAAAAAAGCTAAACTGCTGATTAATCTTTCCCGCTGCGACTGCTCTATATTGGCAAGTTCCTGCAAACCTGAACCACCGGAGACAATTTTTAGGTCAAAAGGTCCATTAACCAAGATGTCCTGAAAAGTCTTATCGCCATACAATACATCATAAATAGAATAAGGCGGGACAACTCCAACCAGCACTTCAACATTAGCCAGGCCCAGGTCTGCATCTAAAAGCACCGTCCGGACCCCCTGCTTTGCCAAAAGAAGCCCCAGGTTAACCACCACACTCGTTTTACCGACTCCACCCTTGCCGCTTGTGACAGCAATAACAACGGGGCCACCGCCAGAATCCGGAAAGCCCAATTTCTGTTTGCCAAGATTTTTTTCTTCAGCTAATATTCTCAGTAAGGCGGCCTGATCATCCGGCACTTTTAATCAACCCCGTTCAGTATAAAAGAAGCTAAACTATGGTACTCAATTTGTATAATATCATCAGGTACGTTTTGGCCGTTAGTTATATAAATAACCGGCAGTTTAACTTTATTAATTACATCCAGTATCGAACCTTGCGAAATCGTCTCATCAGATTTAGTAAAAATCAGTTTGTTATAGCCGCAGGGCATAAAATATTCTGCGGCCTGCAGTAGATCTGCGCTCTTTGTATTGCTGCTCAGAACTAAAAAAACATCATGGGGCTTGTTTACTTCCCGTAAGAATGCCCGCAACTCCTGAACCTGATCATCCTTTGAAAAAGGTTGGCCCGCAGAATCAATAAGAATATAGTCCCTGTCCTCGTTTTTCAGTAACGCATCTTTTAACTCACCAGGAGACAAAACCACCTGAAGGGGAACACCAATTATTTCGGCATATGTTTGAAGTTGTTCAACCGCCCCAATTCGATATGTATCAATAGTTAGAATAGCCACCTTTTTTCTTTGATTTAAAGCCAGTTGCGCAGCCAACTTGGCTAGGGTAGTTGTTTTGCCTACTCCCGTGGGACCTATGAAACTCAAGACCTGACCAGGTCGGACTTCTTTATATAAAGGTCTCAGCAGATCAGCTAAGTGATCTATAAAAAGACTTACGATTTTTTTATCTTCTTCCCAGGACCCCTCAGGAATAATCTGCAGGAGCATGTCAATGGAAGTTTCTCCAATGCCGTGTGCTTGCAGCCTGTGCCGCCATAATTCATAATGCTCATTATGGACACTTTTACCGTTCTCATGAGCAGATACCATTTGCTCAATCAAACTCCTCATTTCCTTCAATTCTTCTTGTATCGGCAAGCTTGGGTCCGCCTTTTCATACAAAGATAGATCTGCGAAAGCCGGATTATAATTATATTCGGATTCAGGAACAATACTTTCTTCTTTTGCATCCACAGGTTCATTTTTTTCAAACCCCAACCGGTTCAGAAACTCCTGTTTTGATTCAGGCCAATCTTGCTGCAGTTCCTGTTCTAATTCATAGCTAAAACTTGTTTTGTTTTCTTCTTCAAGAGCAGCGGTTACCTCCAGCCGTTGGACAAAGAATCCAAAAACACCTTTGCCCCTCACTCTGCGCTGGCTGATGATGATCGCCTCTGAACCCATGTCCCTTCTTATTTCTGAAATTGCCTTCTGCATATCATTTGCAAAATACTTTTTAACTTTCATTTAAATTCACCGTTCCAATAGATTCGACTTTTATTTCCGCCGTAATCTCATTCAAGGAAATCACAGCAAGATTTGGCCAGTAACGCTCAATCAATCTTCTAAACGGCAGGCGCACTCTCCCGGAGCATAATATTACAGGCTTTATGCCCATAAGATTAGCCTTTTCAATAGACTTCTTTACATTTTCCAGAAGCTTTTGAATTGTTTTTGGCTCAAGTACGGGGTAAACTTCCATCTGGCTTTCCTGAAGAGAATTAATTATTTTTTGCTCTAACACCGGATGAAGTGTGATAACCGTTAGCTTATCATCTTCCTTCATATAAAGTTTACAGATCGTTAACCCCATTGTAGATCTTACATAATCCGTTAAATAGTCCACGTTTCTTGAGGATCTTGCTCCATCGGCTATTGCTTCCAGGATTGAAGTCAGGGTACGAATGGGTATGTTTTCTTTAAGAAGGTTCTGCAATATTTTTTGAATCTCCCCCAAGCTTAAAACATTGGGTATTAGTTCTTCTATCACTGCAGGATTCTTAACCTTGACAGCGTCACATAAATCTTTTACATCCTGTCTGCTGAGCAGTTCATGCGCATGTCTTTTGATGAACTCGGTCAAATGAGTAACCAGTACAGCAGCGCAATCGACTACCGTAACACCCTGGGCAACAAGACGTGACTTTTCTGTTGTGTCTATCCAATAGGCCGGCAATCCAAAAGTTGGTTCCTGGGTAGGCAAACCGTTAATTGTACTATTATCCTCAGCAGACACCAAAGCAAGTTGGTATCCTGGTTTAAGTTCACCCTTTCCGGCAAGCGCTCCTTTTAAAATAAACGTGTAAGTATCCGGACCAAGCTGTAAATTGTCCCTGATCCGAATTGGCCGCACATAAATGCCCAGTTCGGTGGCGCACTGGCGCCTGACAGCAGCGAGCCTGGCTAATAAATCCCCACCCCTGGATTCATCGGTTAAAGGAATCAAATTGTAACCAATTTCAATCTCCAGTGGATCGACCATAAAATAACCGGCAACATTTTCAGGTTGTTTTTGATCTTCTTTTGTTTTTAAAATCTTTTCCCGCTCCTCTTTTGCTGTTCTGCTTTTTTCCTGGCTGGTTAAGTTGTAGGAAAGAAAAGCAAAACCGCTGCTTAAAAGCAAGAATAATAAATGAGGCATTGTAGGAATCAAAGCTAAAATAAATAAAATTGCGGCAGCCAGATATAAAGCCCGCGGGAAATTTAAAAATTGTCTGGAAGCTTCATGCCCGAGAGTCGATTCTTGACTCGTACGGGTAACAAGGATACCGGCGGCAGTTGAGATTAAAAGCGCAGGTATTTGTGCCACCAACCCGTCCCCAACTGAAAGTAAAGTAAATTTTTTTACTGCCTCACCGATCGGGAGACCCATTTGGAGCACTCCGATAATCAGACCTCCTATTAAATTGACAAGGATAATAATTATACCGGCTATTGCATCTCCCCTGACAAATTTACTTGCGCCGTCCATAGACCCATAAAAATCTGCTTCCTGCTGGGTATGTTTTCTGCGCTTCCTGGCTTCTTCTTCACTGATTAATCCGGCGTTGAATTCTGCATCAATCCCCATCTGTTTACCCGGCATCGCATCCAATGTAAAACGCGCCGCTACTTCGGCAACCCTTGTAGTCCCGTTTGTTATCACTACAAATTGAATTATCGTTATAATTATGAATACAATAATACCGACTACATAATTACCTCCGATTACAAAGTGTCCGAAAGTATCTATAATACTTCCAGCTTCAGCACGGGTCAAGATTAGTCTTGTTGAAGATATGTTTAAAGCAAGCCGGTAAAGCGTAGTAACCAAAAGAAGGGTTGGAAAAATAGAAAACTGCAGGGGTTCCAGTGTAAACATAGTTATCAGAACAATGACCATTGCCAGGGTCAGACTAAACGAAAGCAAAAGATCAAGAAAAAATGGCGATAAAGGGATAATAATCAAAAGCATAATAAAGATTACCGCTGCTGCAACGATTAGATCTCCATTTTTTCTTATGCTCAAGTTATTTCTAACAGTTGTCGAAAAGTCCTGCGGCATTTCAATACCCTCCCTTAGCTGCCCTGCTAAGCGGTCCTACCCTTTAAACGGTAGACGTGAGCTATTATCTCAGCTATTACCTGATACAAAGCTACAGGGATTTTTTCTCCAATTTCCACCTTATAGTAAAGAAACTTCGCCAATTCTTTATTCTCAACCAGGGGAACATTATTCTCCCTGGCTATTTTTTTAATCTGCTGGGCAATTTCACCGGCGCCTTTAGCAGTAACTTCCGGAGCATCCATCTCCTTGTCTTTATAAAGCAGGGCAATCGCAAAATGTGTCGGATTAGTAATTACAACTGTGGCTCTCGGTACTTCCTGCTTGATGCGATTAAAAGCAATTTGCCTCTGCCTGCGCCTGATTTGAGACTTTATCAAAGGATCTCCTTCTGTTTGGCGCATTTCTTCTTTAATCTCACGCTTGGACATGCGCATATTTTTATCGTACTGGAATCGCTGGAAAACATAATCAATGATTGCAAGGATAAAATAAATCAATCCTCCATACAACAAAATTAATGTCGCAAAACTTGCTATAGTCATCACAGTCTCACGGGTTCCGCAACGGAATAATCCAATCAAATCAGGCAGTTGATTTCTTACCAACCGGTAGGTTATAAAACCTATTATGGCTATTTTTAGCAATGTTTTGGCTAATTCAAAAAACCCCCTGAAAGAGAATACCTTCTTAAGCCCGTTTAAGGGATTTAGCCGATCGGCTTTAGGCAACAAAACACCAGGCGCAAAGAGAAAACCTACCTGTAACAAGTTGGCTCCAACAGCAATTATCAAAGGAACAAGCAGATAAGGCAGTAAAACATAAAAAGCCTGCAGGGATGTGCGCATGAAAAACTGTATATAATCAGTCCCGTCACCCTGCGTACTGAGTACGTGCTCAAAAAACCCGGCTAAAAAGCCTGACATATTATTTAAAAACAAACCCCTCGTTAACCAAATAAAAGAAGCCATAAAAAGAAGAATTAAAGCAGCGTTCAAATCGGCGCTTTTAGCTACCTGACCTGACTGCCTCGCTTCCTGCAGTTTACGAGGTGTCGCTTTTTCAGTTTTATCATGTGCGTCAGACATATTTATTGACTCCTAAGAATAAAAAGAAAAATCATCCGCCCAACAAATGGTTCATATTTTTTTCCATTAACAAAAAAACATTGGCTAAAGGAGATGCCAAAAGAGGCAGCAGAATGATCAGGACAAAAAGACCTGCGAGTATTTTAATGGGAAAGCCAAGCAAAAAAACATTGACCTGGGGAGCAGCCTTGGCTACCAGACCGAGAGACAAATCAATTATGACCAATACAGCCAGAAGGGGGGCGCTGATCTGTACAGCAAGCAGGCACATTACTCCAGCCGCTTTGGCTGCAACAAGTCCTACCCTGCCGGCAAAGCTAAGACTCCCGTCCATTATGGGGAAAAGCCTGTAGCTTTGTACAAGAGCATTAATCAAGCGGTGGTGCCCATCAATGCTTAAGAAAAAAACCAGTCCCAAAAGATTCATAAACTGTCCCATAATTGTTACCTGGACCCCCGTCAGGGGGTCAACTGCACTAGCCATACTGAAACCCATCTGGAAATCCATATACTGTCCCGCATTCCGGATACTGCTAAAAATCATGTTTACCATGATTCCCAGCAGCAGACCCAATCCTGCTTCCCTAATCAGCGCAAGAACAAAACCTGGAAGACCTCCGGGCACATCCTGATGCATATTGGGAAAAGCGAGGCAAACAATGATCGACAGACAAAAGCCAAAACCTATCTTTGTCAGAGCCGGGATATTCGGCATGGCAAAGAAAGGTGAGGCAGCCAGGAATGAAAACGTTCTGGCAAAAACAAGTAAAAAAATTGTCATACTTGTAAAATCCATAACAATTCTCCCTAATGCATCAGCAACGGCCACTGGCTGTATAGTTCTGTTGTATAAGCGGTCAGCATGTGCATAATCCAGGGCAGTAAAGCAACTATTGCCAAAAACGTAACAACAAGTTTTGGTACGAATGTTAGTGTTTGCTCCTGGATCTGTGTTGCCGCCTGGAAAATACTTACCGCCAAACCGACTGCCAAACCCACTCCCAGGATAGGTAAAGTAATTATTAATATTATCCAGATAGCGTGGCGACAGACTCCTAAAACATATGCGTCAGTCATGCAAACCCCCAGCTTTTTTAATTAATGAAAGGTTTCCATCAGAGATTTGACAACCAGGTACCAACCATCAACTAATACGAACAGCAGCAGTTTAAAAGGCAGAGAAATCATAATTGGCGGAAGCATAAACATTCCCATTGACATAAGGATGCTGGCTACCACCAGATCGATAATCAGGAAAGGAAGATAAATTAAAAACCCTATTTGAAAAGCGGTTTTTAGTTCACTTATAATAAAAGACGGAATAACTACCTGCATTGGCGCCGTTTGCGGATTGTTGAGTCTCTCAATTTTCGAAAGGCTTACAAAAAGGGCAAGGTCCTTTTCCCTTGTTTGTTTGAGCATAAAAGTACGTAAAGGCGCCTGGGCGACATTTACAGCCTGTTCCTGACTGATCGTGTTGGCTAAATAAGGTCTTATTGCCTGACGATCGATTTCGTTATAAACGGGAGACATAACGAATACTGTCAGAAACAGCGCCAGCCCTATTATAATCTGGTTCGAGGGAATCTGCATCGTGCCCAGTGCGCTGCGCAGAATCGATAAGACAACAACAATCCGCGTAAAAGAGGTTAACATAACCAAAAAAGCCGGTAAAAGGGAAAGCATGGTCAGTAAAACAAGCAATTTTACAGTATCCATTGTTTGCTGCGGTGTTAAAGACTGTCCAACCTGAATATTAAGATTGGGAACGGGAACAGGCTGGGCTAAAGCATAATCCGGCAGGAAGCAAAAAAAGCAAGCTGCCAAACCACAGAAAAGCAGATCTAAAAACATTTTGTTTCGGCTGTCCAAACTGATTTTTCCCTTCGGCGCTTATTCTTTCTTAGTAAAAAAACGTTTTAATAATGCATTTCCTAAAAGCCTTGGATAAATATAAGGCTGATTTTCTTTTTCATCGGCGCTGGCGTTAAGCTCCAGGGTTTCCGGTTTGCCCGCCAGATTCTTCATCCCGCTGATTTGCCCGTTGGAGGAAGCAAGTAAAAAGTATTCTTCGCCGACCTGGACTAGAATCAACAATATTTTCGGCCCAAGATAAAGTTGTTCAATGATTTTCATATAATTGGTCCGTCCAGACGGGGTATATATTTTTGACAAGCCAAACCGGATAGACAGATAAGCCAGGCACAAAATAACAACCAGGGTAACGATTAATTTTAAAACAACCAGGAAGAATTCTCCCTCATTCAAAGAATTTACAACTCCTCGGAATCATTGTTTGGATCCGGGTAAATTGAACTGACTCTTATTGCAAAAACTTCCCCGATAACCAGGACTTCCCCCTTGGCAAACTTCTGGTTGTTAATATAAAGATCCATTTGTTCTCCAACAATCTTGTTTAAAACAATCAACTTGCCTTTCTTAAAAGACAGAATCTCTGACCCTTTTAAGATTGCCTGACCAAGTTGAGCAGTAATCGTTACCCTGACATCAAACAAGTGCTTCAAACTAACCTTGATCCTGGATGCGTTGGTAGAGTGTTTGAGTTCGGGGAATTTAATTTTCTTAACAGTGATACTATCTTCTTTTAAACCTTTTAGAAAATCTCTAATTTCTTCTTCATTCATAACTTCGAAACACCCTTATTTATTGAACCAGCAGTTCTGTAAAATAGACACCGTTAATTTGCCCTGCGGTCAACCTGGCATTAATTGCCTGCCGCAGGTTTTCCTTCAAGTCTTTGGACGCCGGATCCATCTGAATTTCTTCCGCACTTTTTCCCCGAAGCGTATCTATCAATGTATCGCTTAAGATATAATTCTTCTCCTCAAGTTCCAGCGCCAGCTTTTTATTATTTTTAGAATAGACAAGCACGCAGGATACCCGTAAAAAATGCCCGCCATCACCGGATAAATTGACGACCAATGATGGGAGTGTGATTATTTCTTCAGCATCCTTTTCTACTTTTTTATCATTCTGTTTATGAAAATGCGCAAGGCCTGCGATCTTGTTTTTCATATCCTTGTTAAAATAGACGTAAGCTGCGCTGCCTGCCAATAAAAAAAGGATTAGGCCCGCGGCAATAAGTAGCTTGACTAATTTTGGAGATTTCGGTTTTTTCCCTTCCTCACTTATCTCCTTCTTAGGCTTATTTTTTTTGAGGCGGGCCATTACTTTACTCTTCAACATATTTCTTTACCGTTTTAGATCAATAACGTTCTGCAGCATTTCATCAGAAGTAGTGATCACCCTGGCATTTGCCTGATAACTCCTCTGAGTGGTAATTAGCCTGGCAAACTCGTTGGTTAAATCAACATTTGACATCTCCAAATAACCTGACTGAATTATACCCTGACCTCCTGTACCGCCAGGAGCGCCCGGATTTATAGGTGTTGAAAAGTTAGAAAAACTACCGGTAGTTATGGTGGGAATGTAGTTATTGTTACCACATTTTTCTAGGCTGTCAGGATTAATGATGTTGGCGATTCCGATTATCCCCAGCGTACCCGTAGTCCCATCGAAGTTTAAAACACTTATCTCGCCATTAACTCCGATACCTGTAATCTGCTGGCCAGATGTTAAAGCCGGTATTTCCGCGCCACTGGAGTCAAGAACCCTTAAACCGTCCACACTCGTCAGATAACCTTCCTTATCAAGAGTAAAATTGCCGTCACGTGTATAATAAATTTTGTTCGATGTGGAGTCTTTAAGCATGAAAAAACCATTTCCCTGGATTGCCAGATCCAATGCCCTGTCTGTTACCTGCAACCCGCCCTGATCAAATAAATTCTGAACACTTCCTATCGTTACACCTGTTCCAACCTGTGAAGAATATACGTAAGGCGGGGTATCGGTTCCGGAAGGATACTTTAACTGCTGGCTGAAAAGGTCCTTGAAGCATGCCCTTCCCGCCTTGAAGCCGTATGTACTTGCATTGCTTATATTGTTGCCGATTACATCCATACAGATCTGTTGATTGCGCATACCTGAAACACCTGAGTAAAGTGACCTAATCAAATTATTTGACCTCCTTATAATGACCTTATATTATTTGGTTGTCTCTTTCATTCAACAACCTCACGGCCCCCTAAAAAGGTCCGGCCGCTAACCTATTTAATAATAACCGCTCCGTCGATATTGGTAAAAACATGATCGATCATTGCTTCCTTATCCAAAGCAGTAACAATTGTACGGTTTGTTATACTGGTCACAAGGGCCAGATCATTATATAACAGCAGTGAATCGCGTACCCCCTTTGCCTGAGCCTGGTTCACAGCATTGTCTATTTTAGACCAGTCTGATTCTTTAAGAGAAATATTTCTTTCGTCCATACGCTTTTGAGCATGTGCGGAAATTTTTACTCTGCCTTGCTGGATTTTATCGTATAAAACAGACTGGAATGAAACAGACTGCAACCGCCCCGAAACCTGTGACCCAGATTTTTCTTCAGGTAAATAAGCTGGTCGATCAACTTTATTTACCCCAATTTTGGCGCCTCCTTTAATCAGTTACTTCAACAACATCGGATAACAAGTAAGAAGTTCCATCAATGACTACACCGACTTCACTATTTTGAAAAGTAACTTTACTTACTGAACCTTCGACTTCTTCTCCATTCGCATCCTGGACTTTTACCTGGTGGCCTACCAAAGATACAGCTTGTGTGTAAACCTGGCTTTGCACCAAATTATTTATCTTATCATTCAGGTTGATCATCTGTTCAAGCTGGGTTACCTGGGCCAGTTGGGCAAGAAACTCCCCGCTATCCTGGGTATTGAAAGGATCCTGATTGACCAGTTGAGCAACCATCAGTTTCAGAAAAGAATCTTTGTCCAGAATACTGGTACTGAATGAACTCGTCTGTGTCTGCGTGCTGCTTTCAGCGCTAACCGATGATACTGACATATTTATCTTCTCCTAAATCCAATAATTAACTGCTCTTGCCTCATCCTGACTGGTTAAACCATTTTCAAACAACTGCCGGGTATCACTCACAGAATCGTTTAACAACTGGTTAAAAGGATTATTAAAATAGCACCACCCCCCTTGAGTATGATCATTATTTCCCTGACCCTGTCCCTGACTCAAAAAGACCAGGGTTTCATTTGCGGAACCAGACAACAGTGAGATTGACTGTTTCAGTTGGGGCATTGAGACCTCCAATACTTCTTTTGCGTCAACGCTGGAAGTGATGAAATGGATCACAATTTTATCCTTGATTTCCTTAACTTTAACTGCTAAAGGACCAAGATTTTCGGGAATCAGGTTAATCCTAACCAGCTTTTCCCCGAAACCGGAAGACCGCAAAGCTGAAAGCACAATTTGAGGCAGTTCAGCTACGGAAACCTGCTGATAAGTCCCGGCTGATTCCTGCTTGAAAGCTGTATTCCTGGGAAAACCGGCAGCCTCAGACAAAGAACCGGCAAGGTTTTGCAGCAAGTCAGACTGTTGTTGCAGACCGGCTATCTTCTCGTCCCCGCCAGGAACTCTTACGTTTTCTTCGGCAGATATTCTCCCGGTACTTTTTAAAGCCGCAAACGATTGAACGACACTGCCTTTGTCAGGAGTATAGTTTGTTGAACTTTCAACAGTTTCTAAAACGACGGGCGTCCAGGTGTCTGTCCGGATTGATTCAATGTGGCCGGTATTGTTGTTTTTACTATTATTTTCAGTTCCACTTCCCTGTGTAGTTAAACCTGGCGAAAACTGCTCAGTCTTAAATTTTGATATTACTCTCCGGTTAAGACCAAAAGGAGCAACTTCCAAAGAATTGAAATCGCCAACAATACTTTGCAGCTTGTCTGTTTCAACCTGCCGCTGTATGCCAGTCAACGATTGATCCGATGTGGATTTCGAAATTTCTTTATGATCAGAATCAGTATCCGGAATTCCTGGAAATCCGGTTGACTTGACTGTCCTTTGATTCAACTCCTCAACAGTTGCGGCAGAACTCTGAACTGTCCCTGATTCCTTTAACGCTCCTGCGTTTATTACATACCTGGCGTTCTTTAGATTAAGGTTGACCGGGTTCTCGGCCTTAGCCTGTGGTTCGTCCATTTTACTGTCTTTGATTATCCGGGATGAACCGTCATAAATATCCTTGGCCTGCGGTTCGTCCGCTTTACCGTCTTTGATTGTCCGGGATGAACCGTCATAAATATCCTTGGCCTGCAGCTTGTCCGTTTTACCCTGCGTCTGTGCGCCGGCTGGTATCTGATCCGGTGTTGAGCCCAAAAGCTCTTCCGTGTCAGATCCAATATCCGGAACTCCTGGAAATCCGGTTGACTTGACTGTACTTTGATTCAGGTCCTCAACGGCTGCGGCAGATCTCTGAACTGTCCCTGATTCCTTTGACGCTCCTGCGTTTGTTACATACCTGACGTTCTTTAGATTGAGGTTTACCGGGTTCTCGGCCTTAGCCTGCGGTTCGTCCGTTTTACTGTCTTTGATTATCCGGAATGAACCGTCATGAATGTCCTTAGCCTGCGGCTTGTTGTCCGTTTTACCCTGCGTCTGTGCGCCGGCAGGTAACTGATCCGGTTTTGTTCCTAAAAGCTTTTCCGCATCAGATCCAATATCCGGAACTCCTGGAAATCCGGTTGACTTGACTGTACTTTGATTCAGGTCCTCAACGGCTGCGGCAGATCTCTGAACTGTCCCTGATTCCTTTGACGCTCCTGTGTTTGTTACATACCTGACGTTCTTTAGATTGAGGTTTACCGTGTTCTCGGCCTTAGCCTGCAGTTCGTCCGTTTTACTGTCTTTAATTATCCGGAATGAACCGTCATGAATGTCCTTAGCCTGCGGCTTGTTGTCCGTTTTACCCTGCGTCTGTGCGCCGGCAGGTAACTGATCCGGTTTTGTTCCCAAAAGCTCTTCCGGATTTTGTTCAGAACTCGCAGCATGTATTAAATTGGATGTAAGCACTGTCCAGCCTTCGGTTGTCTGATTAATACTATCTTTTTGAATTGCTTCCGCCAGTGCAGCAGCATTTTCTTCATCCTGAGTCTGACTGTCCATCCGCAGCTCATTCTTTTTATCAATGCTGATTAGATCCCTGCTTTGATAAACAACAGGGGACCCGGCAAAAATGTTAACTTTTCCAATCGCACTTTGAAACGAATTTTCATTAATATTTTTGTTAATATTTTTATTTGAAAGTTCACTTTGAGGCTTCTCCAGGCTGCTTTTAGATGCATCCACCGCCGGAATAACGCCTGCCTGCGGGGAATCAGTTTCTACTTTTGGCGCACAAAGATCGCCTGATAGATAAACAGCATTAACAGCATCCAGAAAAGCCCAGGTTTGATCCTTAACAATCCCTTCTGCAGATACGTTTTTTTCCTTTTGTTTTGAACCAGCAAAGGGGATGCCCCAGGCTGATTTTTCGGTTGGTAAAATCATAATAACTGACCTCTTTTGTGATAAACAAAAGTCCTCTGTCCAGTTTCGTCATTTTGAAATTTTTCTTTGTTCTTTTCCTCAAGCTGATATCTGTGATATGACTTTTCTCTTACTTTTTCAAGAACGGACCTTTCCTGCCACGCATGAATCAATTTTTCACGTCTTTCATGGAGCTCATTTTGGATTCCGGTTAAAATGTCTTGCTGCTTTTCTATGCATTTGGTTAAATAAAGACGGTAGTTATTTTGGCGGATCACCCATGAATCTTCAACATCTTTATCATCCTGTACAAAACTCTTTTCATAGCTTCTGTACATCTCATCAAGTATTATTTTGTTTAAAGCATACCTTTCCTGTGCTTCAGCCACAGTCTGTCTGGCAGCCTCTTCCACGCTCAAGCGATACTTTAAAACTTTTTCCAGCGAGAAAACAAAATTAGACATTTGATCACTCCGCTAGCTGCAAATTTTCCAGTAAAGCCATGGAATCTTCAAAAGCACAAAATTCTTCGGGACTCTGACGAAGATAATTGACTATCTTTTCATAGTGACGGATTGAAGAGTCAATTTTCTGATTCGAACCGTTCGTATAAGCGCCAATATTAATTAAGTCCTCTGATTGCTTATATGTTGCCAGCAAATCCCTCATACGGCCGGCCATTTGCTGATGCCTTAAGCTTGCCAAATCGGGCATCAAACGGCTTACGCTTTGCAGGACGTCAATAGGAGGATAGTGATTATGATTTGCCAAATCGCGTGTCAGTACTATATGTCCGTCTAAAATACTGCGGACAGTATCCGCGATAGGCTCGTTAAAATCATCACCCTCTACGAGTACTGTATAAAAAGCAGTGATAGAACCTCTTTCTCCTGTTCCAGTCCGTTCCAGCAACCTCGGTAAAAGCCCGAATACAGAGGGTGGGTACCCTTTTGTTGCAGGGGGTTCACCCACTGTGAGTCCAATTTCCCTTTGCGCCATTGCCAGACGTGTAACAGAATCCAGCAGCAGCAGCACATCCATACCTTGCTCCCGAAAGTACTCTGCAATAGCGATGGCCACGAATGCAGCCTTCAGGCGGACAAGAGCAGGTTGATCCGAGGTAGCCGCCACAACAATACTCCTGCTTAATCCCTCCTCTCCTAAATCATGACAGATGAAATCACCGACCTCTCGCCCTCTTTCACCAACCAGCGCAATTACATTGACTTGTGCTTTGGAATAGCGGGCTATCATGCCTAACAGAGTACTCTTACCCACACCGCTTCCAGAAAACAAGCCTAACCGCTGCCCTTTACCACAAGTCAATAATGAATCAATAGCTCTTACCCCTGTCGCCAAAACTTCATTTACCTGACGGCGTGTAAGGGGGTTTGGCGGAAGGTTGTCAACCGGCCAAAAAATCCCGCCTTCGTCAAGCGGTTTTTCATCAAGCGGCTGACCAAGCCCGTTAAGAATACGGCCGCGGATATTATCCCCAACCTTAATAAGCAAAGGATGGCCTGTCGGAATCACAGGGCATCCCGGGTAAACACCTTTCAGATCTCCCAGAGGCATTATTAAAGAACTTCCTTCACGGAAACCGATTACCTCGGCAAGGACAGGCTGATCAAAATTAGGAACTTTAATATAACACAGCTCACCTATGAAGGAAGTTAAGCCCGTAGTTTCAATAAGCAGTCCGGTAACCTTTTTAACCAAACCACATGCTCTGATTAGTTGAGCTTTTTTGATCCGCTCGTGATAATATCTTAGATTTACTGACGGAACATTTTTAAACATCTGTGTACCCTTTAGCCAGATTAGTTTTTAAAACTTTCCATCGATTATCTAAAGTAGCGTCAACTTCTTCTCTCGATGTCCTGATTTTTAAGCCGCCTTGTTTTATTGAGGGCTCAGCTAATATATTCAACTTGGCGTCGCCCGGAAGCCTCTTTAAGATATCTTCCCGGTTCTTATCAAAAATATCGAAATCCCGAACGTTGACCATTAAGTCTACCCGCTCTTTATCAGAAACTGCTTCAATTGCTTCTTTGGCAATTTCGTAAATTGTCTCCGGTTCAACGGTTAGTTGCTTGTTGACGATTCTTTCAGCAATTTCACAGGAAAGAAGAACTATTTCTTCTTCCATCCCTTCAAACGTTTTTCGTTTTACCTCGTGTGCTTCTCTTAAAAGTTGAAGCGCTTTCTGACGGATTTCCTCAGCTTCTTGATTAGCTTTTTCAAGGCTTTCCTGGTAACCCGCCTGGGAACCTTCCTTTTTAGCCTGGAAAAAGATTTCCTCTGCTTCGACACGGGCTTTTTCAAGAATTTTTTCTGCTTCACCGTTCGCATACAAAATAGAGCCCGGATCATAGCTGGTGATATCTCCCACAGCACTCCCTGGGGACACCGCATATTCTTGTTCGTCTGTACTGTTTTCACAGATTAAACTAACCTTGCGAACCTGAGATATCAGTGGTTTTCTAATTATCTTGTTAGATGATAATGGCATCCTCACCACCCCTTGAAATAATTATTTCCCCGCTTTCTTCCAGGGTCCGGATAATCTTGACAATTTTAGCCTGTGCTTCTTCGACCTGTTTTAAGCGTACCGGTCCCATAAAATCAAGTTCCTCTTTCAACATCTCGCTGGCTCTCTTGGATTGATTGTTGTAAATACATCCACGGACATCTTCACTGGACCCTCGTAAAGCCAGAGCTAAATCCTTGCCGTCAACCTCCCTTAGAATCCTCTGAATTGAAATGTCATCCAACTTTACGATGTCTTCAAAAACAAACAGCTTTTTCCTGATCGCTTCCGCCAGTTCCGGCGCTTTGCTTTCCAGCTCTTCCAATATTGTTTTTTCAGTATTCCGATTACTCATATTCAATATCTCCACTATTGAAGGAATGCCTCCTATGACCGTCTGACCCTGTTTAACGACTGACGCCAAACGAGTTTCCAATACCTTTTCAACTTCCTTGATGACTTCGGGATTGGAACGATCCATAACTGCTATCCGGCGGGCAATATCGCTTTGCATTTCTTTTGGCAGGGACGATAATATTTGAGCAGATTTTTCTGGTTCTAAATAAGACAAAATCATAGCTATAGTTTGAGGATGTTCATCTCTTATAAAATTAAACAGATAGAGGGGATCCGTTTTTCTTAAACTGGCAAAAGGAATTGTCTTTGCTTCCCAGGTCAGCTTTTTAATTATTTCCTGCGCACGCTGATGTCCGAGCGTCTTTTCCAGCAACTCCTGTGCGTATTTAGTGCCCCCCTGTATAATGAAACTTTTAGCTTGTCTTAATTCCTTAAATTCTTCAAGAACATTCTCACGGACTGATTTAGGTATTTTGCCCAATCTGGTTATGGCTTCTGTTATACGTTCAATATCCTCTTGATAAAAATCGTGTTTAAGAACCTGACTGGAGAGATCAGAACCCATAGAAATAAGAACAATTGCCGCTTTTTGTAAAGAGGTTAACCTTCTTGTGCTTTTTTCCTGCCCCATCTCTTCATAGTTCCTTGGAGCCGCCTTCCCGCTTAAAACCAGACCGGGTTCAGTGTTTTCAAGTGATTTTCCCATTGTTTTTTCCATGAGTCTTCACCTCTGCAATTCTTTTATTGATTTTCCGCCAGCCACACCTTTATTATTTCCGCCACTTCGGCCGGTTGTTGTTTTGCCAGGTAGCGCACCTTATCTTCCGCAGTAGGTTGTAAAGGAATCTCTCTTACCTGCATTTCCTCAATAGGCCGTAACTCTTCAATTTCCATATCCCTGCCCTGGGATATTCTGCTTAAAATGGCTTTAATCAATAAGAACAGGACAATTATCCCGATCAAACCTGCAATACCAGTAAGAATAATTTTTTGCTGCTGCTCTTTCTTTTGGGCTGCTTCCTGCCGGGCCATCTCAGCCTCTGTCTCCTGTTGAGAGGACTTGTCAAAAGCAAGAGTGCTGATTGTCAACTGATCACCCCGGCTCTGGTTTAAACCTGCAGCAGAACTTACAACATCGGTAATCTGCTGCTCAATATCCTGAGAAAGACGTGAGTCAACCGCTACGGCAATCGACAGTCGCTGTAAATTTCCAACTGCCGGGTATATCTTCTCCTGTCTGCTAATCGGCTGATAATTGCGTATCGTTTCGACCCGCGGTGTCCCGCTGCTTTGTGTTTGCTGGTTAACCTGAGAATCAGTTTGAGAATTGGTTTGAGTATTGGTTTGAGTATTGGTTTGAGTCCCTGGAACGCCTGCCGCTTCGGCAGACGGTGTATTTTCTTTAATCAACTGTTCACTGACTATAGGACCTTGCTGGTATGTATCCGCCTGTATCTCCTGTTTGTCGAAATCCAGATCAGCCGTAACCATAACAACCGTTTTGCCCGTTCCGAAAATCTTCTCCAGCATTGCCTGGATACGTTTTTCCAGGGCGTTTTCGTAAGAGGTTTTAACCTGGTACTGTTCCATCATACCCCCGGCAATAGAACTCTTTTCTTCCACATCTAAAACATTTCCATTCGTATCAATAACATGAACATTTTCAGGTTTAAGACCTTCCACGCTCCCCACCGTCAGGTCAACAATCCCTTTGATCTGGTTAGGTTTTAACACCACCATCGGTTTTAACTTTAATACTATAGAAGCGGAAGACGGACTCTCCTGTTCAATAAAGACTGACTTTTGGGGAAGAACCAGGTGAACTCTTGCCTGCTCAACTTCGTCCATCTGAGTTACCGTCCTTCTCAATTCCTCCTGTAAGGCCCGTTGGTATTGTACCTGCTGCTCAAAGTCCGTTATACCCAACTTAGTCTGATCAAATAACTCGAACCCCTCGCCTTGTCCAAGAGCTCCACTGCTGGCCAGCCCAATCCTTACTTCATAAACCTGTTTTTCCGGCACAAGGATTGTTCTTCCCTGATCGCTTATACGGTAAGGCACATTTTGTTCTTTTAACCTTTCAACCATTGATCCGGCTTCAGTGGGATCAAGTCCGGTAAATAAAGGCGCATAGGTTATGTGGTTCAGTAAAACGTAAATAAAAAATACACAAAATATCACCCCTGCGCCAACAGCAGCAATTAACATCCTGCGTTTTGGCTGCATGGTCTGCCAGTTTTTACTTGCTTCAGCAGGAAAATTCGCCCAATTCATTCAATAACACTTCCTTATTGCAGCAGAGGCGTAAAACAGAGCAATTATACGGACATTCTTGATATTTCTTGATAAGCTTCAATTACCTTATTACGTATTTCTACCGCAAGTTGCAGGGTAATTTTAGATTCTTGAGCTGCGATCAGGACCTGGTGGATATCCTGAGTATTTCCGGTCAGGAATTGTTTAGTCACTTCTTCTGTTTTTAACTGAGATTCATTTACCTTTTCAATCTGTTCCGATAAAAATTGACCGAAAGATTGCGCGTTATTTTTTTGCGCCGGTTCAACTACAGGTATAATAGAAGAGTGAGAAATATTATTTACCTGCATAAAAGAAAACCTCCTTTTCTACCTGCTCAGTTCCAGAGCTTTTTGATCCAGGGTTTTTGCCGCTTCCAGAGTCATTAAATTTGCTTCATATGCCCTCGACGCAGTGATTAGATCGATCATTTCGTTGGCCACATTAATGTTCGGATAAGCTGCAAAACCCTGCTGATCAGCATCAGGGTTGTTTGGTTCATACACAAGCCTCGGTGGGCTTTGATCCTCCCAAATGGAATTTATTTTAACCCCGGCATCATTAATTCTGTAATTCCCGTCATCCTCTTTTTTCAGCTGCAATTTCTCCTCAAAAACAAGAGCTTTTCTTTTATACGGCCCCCCGGCGCTGGTCCTTGTAGTGTTAATATTTGCCAAATTGGCGGCGATTAACTTCAGACGCATTTTTTCTGCCGTCAAACCGGATTCACTTATCTTAAAGCTCATAAAGTTTAAACTCATTTATTAACGCCCCCCCGATGTAATAACGTAGCTGAGTTGTTGAAGACTACCAGTTAATCTCTGCATGACCAGATTGTATTGAATCGTGTTTGCAGACAGTATTGTCATTTCATGCTCCAAGTTAACGTTATTTAGATCTGCACGCGTTTCAGAGGTATTATCTTTTTCGACAAAAGGTTCTAATTTGTTTACGTCCGGGATGTTGCTGATATGATTTTCCAGCGAAGTTTCCATATTCATCTTGTCCGGATTCAGGGCATCCTGCAAACAATCCTCAAATCGTAAATTAAGTCTTTTATAGCCCGGTGTACTTATGTTGGCTATATTTTGGGCTACCAACTTTTGCCTCAAAGTCTCTACGTCAAGGTACTTTGCCAGCAGAGTAATATTCTCGCTTTCAAACAAAGGCATTTTAACTCACTCCTTTACGAATATAATTCACTATCCCGAACAGGTGTTTATATGATAGAACGATCAGTTGTCAAAACACCAATATGTTACTTTCTGGTTGGGGCTATCATTTAAATCCATATTTACCATTGTCGGTGTGCCATATATTGTAATAATACTTTTCAACTCCCTCTATTGAACCCTAAAAACAGTATATATTTTTAACTAACCGGAAGCCTTTTGAGATAGAAAAAAATAGCGACTTATTGCTTACTGGCAATTAGTAGGCAATAAGACTTATGGAGTGAGAAATACTTCTATTTTTATTAGATATTTCCTAATTTACCATGGCTGTTATTACAGATAAAACATATTATCTTATATTTTTACATATTTTTTATTCGCCACAAAGAAGTATTTTCCTCTATCGAAATTTGTAGTATTTTGTAACATATTGTCGAATTTAAATTATTTTTTTGTCCTGCCCTGACCTATTACCAATATTTAACATTATTGTCTGTTGATACGTGTCGAAAAAGCTTCCTGGCGGCTAATAACAATGCATAATTTTTGAAAATATGCCAAAGGAGCGCATAATTTATTTATACAATATTTTCTTATTATCTGATAATACTGTCAAGTCATATAATACAAATTTATGCTCTGGGATTATTCAAGAAATTGCTCTCCTTTATTTAAACCTTTTCTGCAAGGTCCTACAGCATTGAATGAAAAAAGCCGATTCAAAAAGTAAGATATTTTTCTTTTGAAAGCGGCGTGATTTATGTTAAGAACCAAAAGAAATCAGGAAAGCCATGGAGGTTCTGAACGCTGGCTGGTCACCTATGCTGATTTGATTACCCTGCTACTGATTTTCTTTATAGTTATGTACTCCCTGGGCCAATTGGACCTTGAGAAATTTAAATATTTGTCGCAGTCATTAAGCCAGGCTATGGGAGGAGGCGGGATGGTTTTAATGAATGGCGGACCTTCAGCGGCAATCGGAAAGTCAGGTTCAAAATCACCTATGACCGATATAAATCAGCTTGATTCGATAAAATTATCGGATATCAAGGAGCAACTGACCAGTTATATTGATAAGAGCAGCCTTCAAACAAAGGTTTCAGTGACCAGCGAGGACAGAGGGGTTGTAATAAGTTTCCAGGAGGAAGTTCTATTTGTAATCGGTTCTTCCGAGCTGACCCAACAGGCAAGTAAAATAATCGGGCAAATAGCTCCTATGCTGCGTAAAGTTCCCAACTATGTCAGGGTAGAAGGACACACCTGCAACTTACCCATTCATAGCCCAATCTACCCGTCCAACTGGGAACTGTCTTCCGCCCGTGCCACTACAGTCGTTAAAGAATTAATCAACAAACACTCTTTTCCGCCTGAGAGGCTTTCCGCCTCGGCTTATGGCGAATACAGGCCTATGGTTCCCAACGATACGGAAGCGCACCGCCAAATGAACCGGCGGGTTGATATAGTAATTTTGCGTAATGAATACCAGGTAGCGGAACCTGGATCATCAACTAATAAATAAAGGGGAATTTAATCTTGGATCCTAGTATTCTTATTGGCATATTCGGAGCAATTATTTTTTTAGTCGGCGGTTTCCTGTTGGAAGGGGGCCATGCATCCGCGCTCATGCAAAAGACAGCCGCCATGATTGTTTTCGGAGGCACAATAGGAGCCACTATCGCAAGTTTCTCTATGAAAGAAATAAAAACGATTCCTGGTTTGTTTAAAATCGTCCTGACTCAAAAAGTACCCGAACCAGGAGAAGTTATCGAAAAAATTGTTGAACTGGCCGAAATTTCCCGAAGGGAAGGTCTATTGCAGTTGGAAAACAGGCTTTCCGAAGTAAGTGATCCTTTCCTTCGAAAAGGCTTGCAACTCCTTGTAGACGGCAACGATCCTGAACTTGTCAAGAATACGCTTGAGGTAGAAATTTATGCCACCGAAGAGCGCCATCAGACCGGCAAACATATTTTCGAAGCAGCCGGCGGTTATGCGCCTACTATGGGAATTATCGGAACAGTGATGGGCCTGGTTCATGTACTGGGCCAAATGAGTACGCCTGATAAACTGGGCCCTGCTATTGCAGTAGCATTTATTGCTACTCTTTACGGAGTGGGAAGCGCTAATGTTATCTGGCTTCCAATCGCCACAAAACTGGGCAACCTCAGTAAAAAGGAAATCCTCATCAGGCAACTGATGATGGAAGGAATTATCTCTCTTCAAGCCGGTTATAACCCCACACTGATCAGGGATCGGCTATCGGGATTCTTAAAACCCACAAACAGAAAAAGGGAAACAAAAAACAAAGAAGAATAAAAATATTTTTAAAGGCCTAAAGGGATATTTTATTTGTGCCGAATAGATAAAAAGGAGAAAAAATATTCATTAAGGCCTAAAGTATATTTTATTTGTGCCGAGTAGATAAAAAAGGGAGAAAAAATCCATCGGGGTGATTGTAATGAAAATAAATGAAAGCGGCAACGCTCAAAAACTTTTAGAAATATACCGCAGCGAGATAAAACAGGATAAAAATCTTCGGGTTAAAAAAGACGCCGGTACTGAAGAGGGGAACAACTTGCTCGAAATCTCACCGGAAGCAAGGGAAATACAATTTTTCCATCAAAAATTAAATAACCTTTCAGATGTCCGTCAGGATTTAATTGAAAGTATTCAGCAAAGAATTGAAGAAGAATCTTTTGAGGTAGATGAGGAAGAAATCATTAACGGACTGTCTGAGGAAATAGGTTCCATGAAAGATACAAAGCGTTAAGGAAAGAACCGATATGGCAAATAAACAGCTTACTCTCGAGGAAATTTTAGACCTTGAACTGACCCTGGCCAAGAAGCTTGTTGACGCAGTTGAAACACAACAGCATGCGCTTCAGGAAGAAAATTTAGGGGAACTGAGTAAGGCTAATGATTATATATCAGAAATTAATGACAAATTAAATTTATTAAACCAAAAAAAAATTGAGTATTTAAGCCAGAATAAAGAAAATCCTTACGAAGAAAAAGCGGAATTAACCCAGTTAAAAAATAATATCGTCAACCTGGCGCAGCAGTTAAAGGAAAAATGTCAAACGAACGCTATACTCAGCCAAAACGGTATTAATTTCCACCACCAAATCCTATCCGTACTGTGCGCGCCGGAACAGCAAAAAGTGTACAATACCAAAGGCAAAGTAAAAGAAACTCTTCAGGTCAATCAAATGATCGACAGGGTTTTTTAGGACTTAATACACTATTAGGAGAGTGTCCTATGTCCGGGACTTTTTCGGGTCTGGAAATAATCCGTCGCAGCTTGTTATCTTACCAGCAGTCTTTGGAAACGACCCAAAATAATATTGCAAACGCAAATACTGAAGGTTATTCTCGCCAGCGGGCTGTTCTTTCAGCCACGGGAACGTCTTTGCCGCCTTCCCTGCATCACGGACAACTAAATGCAGGTGTGGAGATAAAGAATATTCAGCGAATGCGGGATGATTTTCTCGATCCCCAGCTTAGAGCCAATCTTTCCGAAATTGGATACTGGGAAGAACAGGAAACTGAATTGGCCAAAGCAGCATGTCTTTTCACAGATACGTCCGGCGACGGGGTCAGCTCACTTTTGACAGAATTCTGGAACTCCTGGCAAGAATTGAGCAACAGCCCCCAGGAAGCCTCGACCCGTCAGAACGTAACCCAGATAGCAGCTAACTTAACTACTTATCTCAACTATCTTACTTCTCAAATGGAAACTGCCCACACTGAAATAGAAAGTTCTTTAACTTCCAAGGTCTCAGAGATAAACCAGCTTGCGGACCAATTGGCTGACGTCAACCTGGCTTTAAAAAAATGTGTAACCGGGGAAAACAACTCCTTAATGGACCGAAGGGATTCCCTGCTCAATGAAATGTCCAGGCTTTCAGACATTGCAATTACTATTAACGACAATAACACGGCGACTGTAGTTATCTGTGGAAAAACAATTGTTGAAGGGCAGGATGTTACTCCCCTTTCCGAGGGTGATCTGTCATCGGGAAAAGGGGAATTGGGCGGCCTTCTGGCAACCAAACAATCTTTTGAAGACTATCAGGACAAAATGAATTTATTTATTCAGACACTGGCTGACAAGGTAAACGAAATTCATGAAGACGGATATACCCTAGACAATGTGACTGGAGTGGCTTTTTTTACTTTAGAGGATGATGCCGCTGGAAACAAAACAATCTCGGTCAATGAGGATATTTTAAATGACCCGAATAATATTGCAACTGCCCAGGAAAGTTCCTCCCCCAGCGACGGCAGAAACGCAATGGCCATAGCCTATATAAATAATACAGTCGATTATGTGGAGTTAGGCAATAAGAGCCTGACGGGTTATTACAGCCAACTGATTTCAAAGATTGGCTCAGACCAAAGTCAGGCCAGTAATAATGCTGAAACTTTTAATTCCATCGGCTTACAATTTGAAGCCCAGCGCCAGTCTCTCTCCGGTGTATCCATAGACGAGGAGCTCACCATGTTGATGCAGTACCAGTTTGCTTACCAGGCGTTGGCAAAGGCCATGAGTATTTTTAATGACATGCTGGATACGCTGATTAACCGGACTTAGCGGGAAGGGGTATTTTTAAAAATGCGTGTTTCAAATAATATAAACGCTTTAAACACAATCTGCAATTTACAGCAAAACATCCGGGAAATAGCCGGTTTACAGCATAAGATTTCTTCTGGGCAAAAAATGCAGCAAATCAGCGACGATCCTTCCAGTCTCTGGAAAGTAATTTCCATAAAACAAAATCTGGCCTGCCAGGATCAATACAGCAGCAATATAGAAGACGGGATTTTATGGCTAAATGAAGCTGACAGCGCTTTTTACAGCGCCAGCCAAGTAATGCAAAACGCGCTCGATACCGCACTTTCAGCCAGCAGCACAGGCAGTAATTCTTCGGATTTCGACAACTATGCCATAAAGGTCGATAACTTGATTGACCAATTGATTAATACTGCCAACACTTCAATTGCAGACAGGTATATTTTTAGCAACAGCAAGGGAGAACGTCCCTTTATTAGGCAAGATGTTGCGGAAGGGGGGGAAGAAGTGGTCGTCAACCCTTCCATCACAGAAAAAATATTCAATGAGTCGACAAGGGAAGTCATGTACCAGATTAGCGAAACCGTCGGTTTCAACGGTAAGGAGCTTTTCATTAACAGCAATGTTTTTTCGCATCTTTTTGCCCTTAAGGATGCCTTGAACGCAAGAGACTCCTCGGCTGTAAACGCACAAATAGAAAACCTGACCAATGATCAAAACCTCTTTATCCAGGCACGCTCTAAAGCAGGCGTTAAAACCAATCACCTGGAGATGATCAGAACGTTTTTAGAAGATCAAAATACAAACCTGCAAAAATCTTTGGCCGGTCTCCAGAATACTGATATAGAAGCGGCAACAACCGAACTGGCTTCACGCATGCTCACCTATCAAGCCACCCTTTCCTGCACTGCAAAAGTTTTGCAGACAAGCTTATTATATTTTATAAGTTAACAAAAACAGATCTAAAAAACCATCCCAAGACCTTCAAGGCAGAAACCCTGAAGGTCTTTTATTATATAAAAAATTAATTTATATTTTGTAAGTCGGACCTGCAAAACCCTTAAGTTAATCAACTTTTTTACCGAATCTATACACAAATAAAAGTTTTTGTGCCTTTCTGAGCGGCCGTGAAAAGGCACGAAACTCAAAACTCAGAAAAGGAGGTAAAGAAGTGTACATTTACAATAACACTATGGCGCTGGATGCCAATAAAAACCTTAGCATTACCCAGGCTGGCATTACCAAGAACCTTGAAAAGCTGTCTTCCGGATTGCGGATCAACCGTGCGGCCGATGACGCCGCCGGACTGGCCATCTCGGAAAAAATGAGGGCTCAGCTCAAGGGTATGGAAAGAGCCGAGTTGAACGCACAGGATGCAATCTCGCTGATCCAGACCGCTGAGGGTGCGCTGGACACCATAAACGGTATCCTCGTCCGCCTGGAAGACCTGGCCACCGAAGCTGCAACCAACAGTTTGAACAATACCGACCGGCTAAAGATATCTGCCGAATATAGCGCTTTAAAAGCACAGATCAATCAGATGGCGAGTAATGTTAACTTTAACAGTATCAAACTGTTAAGCGGCGGTTTCTCAGCCGGCAAAGCCTTCCAGATTGGAGCCCTGGCAGCCGAAAAAATGACCATCGCCATCGGCGCCGCAAAATTTAGTGCAATAGTAGCGAGCGGAACACTAAAGCTGAGTACTGTGTCCGGAGCAAATGCCGCGATCACGAAAGTACAGAATGCCATTGAAACACTTGCCACCCGCAGGGCACAGCTCGGCGCTTATCAAAACCGCCTTGAGCATACGGTTACCAACCTGGGAAATATGACCCAGAACCTCACCGTAGCCGAGTCGAGAATCCGCGATCTGGATATGGCCAAAGAAATGACCGAGTACTCAAGAAACCAGATCCTGCAGCAAACCGGTATGGCTATGTTAGCTCAGGCAAACCAAATACCCTCGCAGATACTCTCTTTAATGAGATAAGTTTTGGAATCCTTACGACCGGCACTGGAGTCAGCTAGCTCTTAACAGAGTTTTAGGAACTCCTGGCAGGAATTGAGCAACAGCCTCCAGGAAACCTCAGTCCGTCAGAATACAGCTAAAGACTGAAGTTAACTTAATACTTGTCTCAACTATCTTACTTCTCAAATGGAAACTGCCCATACTGAGATGGGGAATTCTTTAACTTCCATGTCCTGTACTGCAAAAGTTTTGCAGATAAGCTTAACTTTCCAAAGACCCTTCAAGGTAAAAACCCTGAAGGTCTTTTTTTTGAAAATTAATTTATATTTTGTAAGTCAGACCTGCAAAACCCTTAAGTTAATCAACTTTTTTACCGAATCTATACACAAATAAAAGTTTTTGTGCCTTTCTGAGCGGCCGTAAAAAGGCACGAAACGCAAAACTCAGAAAAGGAGGGAAAAAAGAAGTGTACATTTACAATAATACCATGGCGCTGGATGCCAATAAAAACCTTAGCATTACCCAGGCTGGCATTACCAAGAACCTTGAAAAGCTGTCTTCCGGATTGCGGATCAACCGTGCAGCCGATGATGCCGCCGGACTGGCCATCTCGGAAAAAATGAGGGCTCAGCTCAAGGGGATGGAAAGAGCCGAATTGAACGCCCAGGACGCAATCTCGCTGATCCAGACCGCTGAAGGTGCGCTGGATACCATAAACGGTATCCTCGTCCGCCTGGAAGACCTGTCCACCGAAGCTGCAACCAACAGTCTGAACAATACCGACCGGGCAAAGATTAATGCTGAATACAGCGCTTTAAAAGCACAGATCAACCAGATGGCGGACAATGTCAACTTTAACAGCATCAAACTGTTAAGCGGCGGCTTCTCAGGCGCCGCCAACACCAAGGTCTTCCAGGTCGGCGCCCTGGCAGCCGAAAAGATGACCATCGCCATTAACAGAGCAGCTTTTTCAGCTATAGTAACAGGAGGAACACTGTCACTGACTACTGTGACCGGGGCAAACGCCGCGATCACGAAAGTGCAGAATGCCATTGAGAAACTTGCCACCCGCAGGGCACAGCTCGGCGCTTATCAAAACCGCCTTGAGCATACGATTACCAACCTGGGAAATATGAATCAAAACCTCACCGTAGCCGAGTCGAGAATCCGCGATCTGGATATGGCCAAAGAAATGACCGAGTACTCAAGAAACCAGATCCTGCAGCAAACCGGCATGGCTATGTTAGCTCAGGCGAACCAAATACCCTCGCAGATACTCTCTTTAATGAGATAATTTTTGGAACCCTTTATCAGGACCGGCCGGGGTATTACAGCATCCGGCCGTCCCTCCTGTTAGGGGAAACAAAATGCCTGTTAAGAAGGCCCTTTGGAATTTGAAGAGGATGATGATCTATGAAAATCGAAGAAAAAAGCGCAATCCAGGCGATAATAGAGTCTACCCTGCAGCAGGACTTTAAACCGGTTCAAAAAAGACAGCAGGCCCAAAATGAAGACGATTCAAATGCGGGAAAAACCGGGGCAGCGGAAGAAAATATCAAAGTATTAAAAGCCGACACCGAGACTTTAAACAGGCTGGCAATTTTTGTGGGTTATGATCTGCGGTTTAAGGTCCACAAAGCTACGAAGCGGCTTATAGTACAAGTCGTTGATTCAACCCGGTATCCGGAAGAAGTAATTAAAGAAATTCCTGAGGAAAAATTTCTGGATATACTGGCCCAAATAAAAAATGCTGTAGGGACATTCATGGATGATTATGTGTAAAAAAGGGAGTTGGAACCATGTCAACCATTCAATTTACGGGAATTAGCTCCGGCATTGACACAGACAGCATAATTGAGGCATTAATGCAGCTTGAAAAACAACCTGTGACCAATATGAAAACAAAGGTTACAAATTTAACCGCCAAAAAAAATGCCTGGGGCACAATTAACACCAAACTCCTTTCCCTGAAAAACGCACTGTCAGATTTGAACCTGTCCACTTCCTTTTCGGGTAAAACCACCACGGTCAGCAATGAGTCAGTGCTTAAAGCTTCAGCACAGAGCGGCGCCCTGCCGGAAACATATCATTTTAACATAACCAGCACAGCCACCGGAACCAAAACGCAAAGCGCCGGGACAATCGGCCAGCCGGTTAACACCGGCGCCGTTTTAAACAGCAGCGAAGCCGGTTTTGCCATTACCCCCACCAGCGGAACATTTACAATCAACAATTATACTTTTACCCTGGACGCAGCCAGTGACAGCCTGGTAAATGTAATCGACCGGATCAATGCGCAGTCGTCAACAACCGGAGTTACAGCAAGTTACTTAAACGACCGCCTGGTTTTAACAAGCGACAATCCTGACAACCTTAACCTTGGCCAGGGCGCTGATACAAGCAATTTTCTTACCGCCACACGCCTTTTGGCCGCTCCTGCACAGGGAAGCGGACCTTATACGAAAACCAGCCAGGCGAACCTGGGAATGACCAAAACAGATGCAATTTTGGATGATTCGCGTTTGAAAAACGGACTTCTTTCCACAACCAGCGGCAGTTTTACAATCAATGGTGTTTCAATAGATTACGACACTACGGCTGATTCATTAAACGACATAATCAGCCGGATAAATAGTTCTGACGCTCAAGTTTATGCCAGCTATGATCCCGTATCAGACAAAATTGCTCTTAAATCAAGCAAAACTGGCAGCATTGGTATGTCTTTATCAGAAACAAGCGGGAATCTCCTGGCTACCCTGGACATATTAAACGCTCAACAGGATCTGGGGGCCAACGCAGCTTTCTCAATATCGGAAATTAACGGAGGGGCAACTTTTTACAGCGATTCGAATGAAGTTTCAGATATTATCCCCGGGTTGAACGTTACCCTGCTGACTTCAGGAGAAGCAAGCATAGAAGTTAAGCCTGATTATGAATCGACTGTAAGCAAGATCAGTGACTTCGTCAACCAGTACAATGAAGTGGTCAGTTTAATCAACGATGATCTGGATAAAGAAGGCACATTAAACGGAGACATATCTTTGCAGTCCCTGGTTCAGTCCATCTGGAGAAAGACTATCGCTCCTGTTGAAGGAACAATAACAAGCCTGAGCAGGTTATCGCAGGCAGGAATTACTATTGATCGTGACGGCAAATTAGTTATAGACGAGAGCAAATTAACTTCAGCAGCCCAAGACCAATCAACAGCCCTGGCCAATCTTTTTGGAGAAAGTGAAAATGGAATTTCAGTCCGCCTAATAGAAGAAATTGACCGCCAGATTAATGATGGAAATGGTCTTATATCTGCACACCAAAAAGCTTACGAAAAAGAGATAAAGTTTTTAAACGCTTCAATTGAGGATATGAACGACCGGCTGGAAATCAGACAGCAGCAACTGGAGAGACAGTTCGCGCAGATGGAAGAACTTATTAGTCAGTTCAATTCAACCAGCACATGGCTGACAAACCAAATTTCAGCGATGAACAGCAGTTCTTAACAAAAACTAAAGAAACAGACAAAGGGGGACGACCAAATGATCGATGAAAAGGTAGCCGCATACGCTCAGAATAACGTTATTACAGCCCCGCCGGAAAAGCTCGTCCTTATACTCTATGAGGGAGCGTTGAGTTTCATTGAACAGGCGAAGGAAACGATCCAACAGGGTGAAATAGCCAAAACAAATTACCTTTTAAGCCGAAGCCAGAAGATAATCAATGAACTGCGGGCAAGCTTGAACTTTGAGGCCGGAGATTTTGCCATTAATCTCGAAAGATTATATGAGTACATGCATTTTCGGCTTATCCAGGCAAACATCAAGAGAGATGTCACAATCCTTGATGAGATAACCGAACTTCTTACCGAAATAAAAGACTCATGGTCCAAGGGCGCCTGTAAAATAGGGATGTAAAGATGACCTTTACGGCAGATGAATTAATGACCGCTATACAAAAACAGAAAAACGCCTATTCCAGCCTCAAGGAATTAATTCTATTAACAGAGAACGAAATAAAACTGGGCAACCTGGAAAAAGCAACACAGCTGTGGAAGACGGAAGCGGAAATAAGAGAAAGGATTACAGACTTAAGCAGGTATAATAATCATTCTGCCCCCTTTACATCTCCTATGGTCAAAGGCGCTTTTTCAGAACTTCTTCACGAAACAAAAGAAGTCAAAATAAATATGGATTTACTTCTGGATTTAATGACCGAGTGCATTTCAATAAAAAGGCAAGAAAACAAGATCTTGAATAAAACAAGGGATACTTTTCAAGCCTACAAGAGAAATATCGTACCTTCACCAAGGTTTATTCAAAAAGATTTTTAGGAGGCAGGAGAAATGGCTGCAGAAGAAACAAACAACAATTTATCTGACAATGAGCTCTATCAGACCGCTGAAGACTATTTGCCCAAGTTAGCCGGGGGTCTTATGGCTATCGCAGAATTGATGCGTAATGGCAATGAAGCAGACGGGGCATTCTTTTTTACCAAGGCCGCGGATGGGTTGCGCTGGCTGGCGGGATTCTTAAGAAACATAAAATCATTTGACTGTCAAGAGATAAAAGAACTTGGCAATTATCTGACCTGTTTACTTGACGCATTGGAAAATGACGATTACGTTTTGATTGGCGATTTGCTGGAATACGAACTTGTGCCTTTTGTGGAACAGGTAAATACATGCATTTTAGCTTAGCTTGAAAATCAGGTCTTTAGGAGAAGCGCCATGTGCAACTTATCCAGTAAAAATCTTTCCGCACTAAAAAACAGATATCCTGATCTGGCAGACAGATTACCACAGACGACACCTCTGGGCGAGGTCGTCCCGGCAAAGACTGGACTGCCCACATTGAAAGTGTCTCGTAATAAAAAGGTCTGCCACTTGCACAGCTCCTACGACCCGATGAGAGAGGCCGCCAGGTGGGCTCAAAATATCTACGCGGCGGAAGATGATACGCTGCTTGTCTGTGGAATTGGCTTTGGTTACCACCTTAACAGATTGAGTCTATTATACCCAAAAGCAAAAATCGTGGCCATGGAACCTGACCTGTCAACATTTAAAACCGCCTTAAATGCTGTTGACCTCACTTCCCTGATTAACAGGGAAAACGTTACTTTATACTTTGGCGCCGAAAAAAAAGAAATTCTCAAACTGATTGAAAGACAACTGAACATCTACCAGCCTGAAAAACTTAAGCTCCTGGCGTATTTGCCCGTACTGCGCAATGCGGGTGATAGTTTTAAGGAACTCGAGGATTCTGTAAACGCTGTTGTAGCTGATCATATCTTATGCTCGAATACCTTGATGCATTTTTCGTTCGACTGGACAGAAAACTTTTTATATAATCTTCCGGCAACAATTCAAGCCCCGGATGTAGACGTTCTTTGCGGACCATTTAAGGGCGTACCCGGGGTAATTGTTGCTGCGGGTCCATCCCTGGATAAGAATATACACCTTCTCAAAGAAATTAAAAACAAGGCGGTTATTATTGCAGCCGGAACCGCTTTTAAAGCAATATTAAGCATCGGAATGGAACCGGACCTGGTCGTCACTGTTGACGGAGCGGAAGCCAACGCGGCAAATTTCGAAAATGCAGAAGTTAAAGATTCTGTATTGATCTTTTCTCCAGTTACCTATAAAAGCATCCCCGCCAATTTTAAAGGGCCAAAAATTGTAGGGGCATATGATCCTTACTTTATGTCCTGGCTGGAGAATTTCATTGATGAGAAAAGAACCATTTTAAAGGGCGGCCCTTCTGTGGCTAATGTTTCCTTTGACCTGGCCGTAAAAGCAGGCCTTGATCCAATTATCTTTATCGGTCAGGACCTTGCCTACACCGGCCGCAAAACACACTCACAAAAGACAATCTACAAGGGGCGGACCGCAGGCAGCGAACAACTGGTTGAAGTAGAGGGATACGGAGGGAATAAAAAAGTTGAAACAAGTCTTCCCCTGGCTTGTTTTTTACACTGGTACGAAGAAGAGATCCCCCTGGTCAAAGATCATGTAAAAATAATCAACGCTACCGAAGGCGGAGCCAGAATTCCCGGTACTGAAGAAATGACTTTCAGGGAAACTATAGACAGGTACCTGACAAAAGAATATCCTATTGACGAAACATTAAAGAAACTGGCTGTACAAAAAGATATTCCTCTTGATGTGATCGAAAAAATATGTTTTGATTTAAAAGAAACAAAACAATGCTTAAGAAGGGTAAAAAAGTATGCCCGTTTAGGACTGCAGATATCACAGAAATTGGACCAGCTATACAGCTCTGGTGAAATGCCGTCCCTTAAAAAGATAGACCTGTTCAAAGAAAAACTAAAGCATTTGGACCAAAAAATATTTGAACAGCAAAAAGCTTTTCCCTGGCTTGATTCGATTTTTTCACCTGCTTACCAGAAATTTGCCCGTGTTGAAGAGCAGGAGACTGTTGAGCAAATTGAAAAGTCAAGAAATATAATCGAACAGTCCTGCGTTTTTTATACAGATCTTAACAAGGCGGCGGAAAAAATTGAAGAATGGATATGTACGTCTTTAAATTCCTTAAAATAAGCAAGAAAGTCGAAAGGGGCATTTTTCTTTGAAAATCTTGGTGACAGGAGCAGGCGGTTTTATAGGCTCTCACTTGTGCGAAGAACTGGTTAAGCGGGGGCACAATGTAAGAGCCTTAATTCTTTACAACTCCCGCAATAACTGGGGATGGCTGGAAAACAGCCCCTTAATTGGCGGTATGGAGATTGTCACCGGCAATGTCAGGGATTATGACAGTGTAAAAAGTTGTTTACAAGACGTTGATCTTGTTTTCCACCTTGCTGCTTTAATAGGTATCCCCTACTCCTATATATCGCCGCTTGCATATATCAAAACCAACCTTGAAGGCACATACAACATATGTCAGGCTGCTGCGGAACTGGGCACAAAAAAAGTAGTTGTCACCTCAACTTCCGAGGTTTATGGAACAGCCAGATATGTACCCATAGATGAAGCGCACCCGCTGCAGGCCCAATCCCCCTACGCCGCCACAAAGATTGCCGCCGACCAGCTGGCTTTAAGCTATTACCGCTCATTCGGCCTTCCCGTTGCTGTGGCAAGGCCTTTCAATACCTACGGGCCGCGCCAGTCTACCCGGGCGGTTGTTCCGACAATCATTACCCAGATCCTTGGCGAAAATAAAACAGTCCGCCTGGGAAGCCTTATACCAACCAGAGATTTAAACTTTGTCCGGGACACGGTAAAAGGAATGATCTGTGTGGGGTTTTCGGAAAAATGTACGGGAGAAATAGTCAATCTAGGCAGCGGCAGTGAGATCTCAATCCGGGACCTTGTTAAGATGATAGAAAATATCTCAGGTATAAAAGCAGAAATTGAAATTGACCCCCCGAGGATAAGACCGGAAGCCAGCGAGGTGGAAAGGCTGCTTTGCGACAATAAAAAGGCGGTTACCCTGACAGGCTGGCAACCGCAGTTCACTCTGGAGGAAGGGCTTAGGGAAACAATCGAATGGTTTGCGCAGAACACCCCGATATACAAATCAGGACTTTATATAATGTAAGAGACGAACATGAGCACGTAGGCAGTTGCCCTCCCTGGGGATAGTAAATTTTCATAGTAGACCTACAGAAAAACAGTATTGCCGACGAATTATAATACAGGGGTATAAATTTCCAGCGCTACTTTGTAACTGACGAATCTGTGAGGAAAGTATGTGATTCAATTGCCCTTGTATCGAAAGCAAACGATGTATCAGAATATGCCTATGAATAAAAAACCGATTGTGATTATCGGGGCTGGTTGCCACGCAAGGGTTGTCGTTGAAATAATCCTCATGACAAAAAAGTTCAAGCCGGTCGGCTGTGTTGATCCTCAACCAGAAAACATTCTGACAAGAGATGAGCTACCCTACCTCGGCAATGACAGTATTATTGCCAACCTTCCTGATAAACTGCTCAAATATGCCGCCATGGGTATGGCGGGTTTTAACAACCTGAAAAGAAAAACCCTTTACGAATACTGTCTATATAATGGTTTTGAATTTCCCGTTTTCAAGCACCCGGGTTCAATAGTCTCACGGACTGCACGGCTCGGCCCGGCTACCGTGGTAATGGCCGGATCAATTATTAACACCCGCGCTGTGATAGAAGAAAATGTAATCATCAATTCCGGAGCTATAGTCGAACATGATTGTTTGATCGGTCATTCGGCCCAGATCGGTCCGGGCGCCGTTCTTTGCGGAGAAGTAGCGGTAAAAGAAAAAGCGTTTATCGGCGCAGGCGCACGGATAATCCAGGGAATCACTATCGGGGAAAGCGCCTTGATTGGCGCCGGGGCAGTTGTTACAAGGGACATACCCGCAGGTGTGACCGCCTTTGGAAACCCGGCGGTAATTGTCAAGAATCCTTCCAGAGGTGTTATGGCAGCTTGCGCAGGATAATGGCCTTTTCTTCAACAAGGGCTGATTACGGCCTGTTAAAACCGGTCCTGAAGAATATTTCGGACAGCCCGGACCTCGAGCTTATCCTGGTCGCATCCGGCGATCATCTGGCCTCATACAAGGGCGGTACAATTTCGGACATTAAAAAGGACGGATTTGCCGTTGCCGAAACAGTCCCCTTCACGCCCGCTTCCGATAATCATGAATCCATCGCCGGATCTCTCGGCGAGGCAACCGTTAAAATGGCTTCAATAATCGGGAAATACAGGCCCGATTTTTTGCTTCTTTTGGGGGATCGATACGAACTCCTTGCCCCCGCTGCCTGCGCTTTAATCTATAGGGCGCCGATCGCCCACATTGCCGGCGGTGAATCAACCGAGGGCGCGCTTGACGAACAGGTGCGCCATGCGCTGACAAAGATGGCCCATCTTCATTTTGTTTCAACCTGGGAATATGGGCGCCGGATCAGGCGGATGGGTGAAGAGGCATGGCGGATTCACGTTGTCGGCTCAACCGGAATCGAAAATATTTACTCCTGTGATTATCTTTCACCATCAGAAATCAAAAACAACTTCGGCATAGATCCCGAAACACCCACCCTGCTGATTACTTTTCACCCGGAAACAATTACCGGCGAAAATGATACGGAAGCTCAGGCAAAAGAAGTTGCGCTGGCCCTGGAGCAATTTCAGGAATACCAGCAGGTGATTACCTATCCCGGCATGGAAACAGGCTATCAGGCGGTGATTCAAATCTGGCAGGATTATGCTTTGAATAAAAACAATGTGCTGCTTAAACCAAGCCTGGGTTCCCGGGGTTACCTCGGATTGATGCGGATTGCTTCAGCGGTGGTGGGTAATTCCTCGAGCGGCATTATCGAAGCGCCCAGCTTCCACATTCCAACCGTCAACATAGGCAACCGCCAAAAGGGCAGAATCAGGGCGGAAAGCGTATTGGATGTAAACTGCCGCAGGGAAGACATTGTTCAAGGCCTGCAAAAAGCTTTGACCGATCCGGTATTTCGCGCCGGTCTGCCCAAAACAGTCAACCCTTACGATCCCTTCCGGGACGGAAAGGCGAGTGAAAGAATTGTCAGGCTACTTGAACAAACTCCGCTTGGGAAAACCATTTTAGAAAAGCGGCTTGATTTTCCGGGCCCCGGTGAGGTGATTATTCAATAATGACAGGAAGAAGCAGTGTTTTTATTATCGCCGAAGCAGGCGTAAATCATAACGGGAGTCTGGACCTGGCCATGCGGATGGTTGATTTTGCCTGCAAAAGCGGAGCGGATGCGGTTAAATTTCAAACCTTTAAAGCAGAAAAATTAGTCACCTCTTTCGCCGAAAGGGCTCAATACCAGCAAAAGAACATGCCGCATAGAGTTGAAAGCCAGTTGGAAATGCTTAAAAAGCTCGAACTCGGCTTTGATGATTTCAGAAAGCTGAAAGAGTACAGCGACCGGCGCCGAATTACTTTTCTTTCCTCCCCTTTTGACCTGGAAAGCGTTGATTTTCTGGACGAGTTAAACCTGGACTGCTTCAAAATTCCCTCCGGAGAAATAACCAATCTGCCCCTGCTGAGGCGGATAGGCGAAAAAAGAAAGAAAGTAATCATGTCTACGGGAATGTCAACTTTGGAGGAAGTTAAAAAAGCTATCCAAATACTTGAAAGTTCGGGCGCCGGGGAAATTACTTTGCTTCACTGCACGTCGAATTACCCAACGCCTCCCGAAGAAGTAAATTTAAAAGCAATGCTCACTCTCAAACAAGCATTCGGCCCGCCCGTAGGTTATTCGGATCACACCATTGGATACGCCGTCCCCATCGCTGCGGTGGCTATGGGAGCCGAAGTAATTGAAAAACATTTTACATTAAACCGTAAAATGGAGGGTCCTGACCATAAATGTTCCCTAGAACCGGACGAATTAAATAGTATGGTGGGATTTATCCGCCTGGCGGAAAAAAGCCTCGGAGACGGTTTCAAAGCCCCGGTACCCGATGAAATAAAAATCGCTGCAGCAGCCAGACGCAGTATCGTTTCCAGCAGAAATATTCCGGCAGGCGCAAGAATTACTGAAGACTGTCTGACTGTAAAGAGGCCGGGAACAGGAATATCGCCAATGCTCTGGGATTCTATAATCGGATGCAAAGCGGTTGTCGATATACCGGCGGAAACAGCGCTGACCCGGGAAATGCTTGAAGATTTCGAGGGAGGATGAAAATGTGGCCTGGCATAAAAAGGATTTAAAAAAGATTACCGCCCTGCCGGAGGAAAAACTTTCTGAAGCCCTGCCGCGTATGGATAAGGCAGGTATGCAGGTGCTCCTGGTTACCGACCGTGAACAGCGCCTGGTAGGAATAATTACCGACGGGGATATCCGCAGGGCGCTTTTACGGGGAGTCAACATGGATGCCAGCCTGAGCGAAATCATGGGCAAAAATCCTAAAACCGTAAAAACCGGGACCGACCTGGGCGTTGTCCGCAAACTTATGCTCGATCATGACATCCGGCATATTCCGCTTCTTGACAACCAGCAGCGGGTAGTCGACCTTCTTCTCTGCAGGGACGTCTTTGGAAACCGCAAGGAAAAAAGGACAGAAAAGGTAATCATCATGGCCGGCGGGATGGGCGCCAGGCTGGATCCGTTTACAAAAATACTGCCCAAACCGATGATCCCTCTCGGTGATAAGCCTATCGTTGAAGTAATCATGGAAAAATTCCACGGCCAGGGCTTCTCTGATTTCACAATCAGCCTGGGCTATAAAGCGGAAATAGTGCGGCTTTATTTCACTGAAAACAACGGCCGTAAATATAAGATAGGCTTTGTCCAGGAAAAAGAGCCTCTGGGTACGGCAGGCGCCCTGGGGCTGTTAAACGGGGATTTTAAAGAGACTTTTATTGTCTCCAACTGCGATATCATTGTAGAAACAGATTACGGCGAACTCTTGAGATATCACCGGGAGCACGGAAATGCGCTGACTATCCTCGGAGCATTGCGAAAATTCACCATACCTTACGGCGTCTTAAAGGTGGACAACGACAGCCTTCAAAATATTAATGAGAAACCGAACTTCCACTTCCTGGTCAACAGCGGTGTTTATGTCCTGGAACCGGAGGTCCTGGGCCTCGTTCCAAAAGGAAAAGTGCTGCAGATGCCCGATTTGATTGACTTGGCCAAGGAAAAGGGACTGAAAGTTGGAGTTTTCCCCCACCACGGTGAATGGTTCGACATCGGACAGTGGGAAGAATACCGCCAGACTCTGCGGGCTTTTGAACTTACGGGGTAAACAAGATATGTATCAGAACAAAAAGATCCTTGGAATTATCCCCGCCCGCGCGGGATCAAAAGGGATCCCCGGAAAAAACATCAAGCCCCTGGCCGGAAAACCGCTGATCGTCCATACAATTGAAGCAGCTCTGGCCAGCGGCGTTTTTGATTTACTGCTAGTTTCGACCGACGGCGAAGATATAGCGGCAGTTTCTCTTTCAGCGGGGGCGGTGGCGCCTTTTTTGAGACCTGCCGAACTGGCCACAGACAGCGCCAAAAGCAGCGACGTACTGTTGCACGCAATGATCTGGTGCGAAAACCAGGGTGAAAAATTTGACTGGGTGGCTATTCTTCAGCCAACCAGCCCTCTTCGATCTCCTGAAGATATCGTTAATTCCTGCAAGCTAATGATTGAACGCCAGGCAAAAGCGGTAGTCTCCGTCTGCGAGACTCCCCATCACCCCTGGTTGGTCAACACCCTCCCGGATGACCACTGCCTGGAACATTTCATCCGTCCCGAGGCCAACCAATCCCGCCAGCAGCTTCCTGTGTTTTACCAGTTAAACGGCGCTATCTATCTCATCCAATGGAACTACTTTCTTGAAAACGACTCTTTTTACGGTCCTCAGACATACGCCTGCATCATGCCCAGAGAACGTTCAGTGGATATCGACACACCGCTGGACTTTGCTCTGGCCGGGATTTTATTGGCGGGTAAAAAATAATTTCAATTTAATGCCCAAATAACAAAGCAAAAGGAATGTCCCTACGCTTTCGTCCCCTTACTTCCTTAAGCCCACATCTTCTACTACTTCTATCTGTCCTACAAAAAAAATTCTTGTGTTATTTGTCTTAGCCATAGCCGAACCCAGGCTTGCCAGGTTAATCAGCTTACTCACAGCATTCCGTTCATTAGCTGGGCGCTGATGGCCTCTCCTCCCGCCTGCTATTCCTATTGAGGCATTTAGATTTATCCCGTTCGGCCATTGTTGTTTGGCTAACGAATCTAACAGCATAACTCCAAGTTTTCGTGCATCTTTCAAGCAACGTGAGGTTACAACAGCAAACTCGTCACCTGCATAGCGGCACAAATAATCTTTTCTGTCATCGACAACTTTTTTAAATGCTTCCGCCACCTGTCTTAGGATTACATCCCCGGTAACATGACCCATTTCTTTATCAATTGCCCCAAAATCATCCAGGTCAATAAATAAAACTGCTATTTCAGTTCCTATTTGCAGCAGCTTAACTGCCATGTAGTACAAATAATCTGAACGGTACAGCCCCGTCAGTGTATCGACTTGTTTCCCAAATTCCAGATTAAGCAATGATTTTGTTATTATGCCTAAAAGCTTTGATTCGTTTGCTACCATGAGATGTTCAATACAATTGTTTTCGATAAATTCCCTGGCTTCCCAGAGCGAAGTTTCCGGTGGCATGGTCAGAACATTTTTTGTCATTGCATCAGCAACAAGCCTGTTGGGATGGCTTCTTCTCACGTCCCTTGAGGTCAAAATACCGACTATCAAACCGTCATTGATTACAGGTAATCCGCCGAACCTGTGCTTTTCCATAACCTCGCTGGCCGATTTTACGCTGACATAAGGAGATATCGTTACAGGGCTATCCTCCATAATTTCACTGATGTTGTTCAATCTAGTTCCACCACTCTTTTTACATTTACAACCACACTGACATGTATTTTCAATACTAAGCTTTCAGGGGATATTTTTTCGCATTCCTCCAGAACAACCATCAGAAGTTTTTCCTGGGGAATTATTGTTAATAGTGATTTCCTTACTATGGCAGCTTCAAAAAAATGATGTTCAAGAGAAATTATTTCATATTGGTCAGGTGATAATACATCGGCCATTTTCCTGGCGCTCTCCGGCCCTATAGGAGCCTTCCTGCCGATTAGCAACACATCCTGCATGGGCGGAAACTCGAATTCAGATAATCTAAGAGTAATTTCCGCTGTTCTTGTGGATTCTCTTTTCTTGTTATCCGGTAAATCCAAAAACACTTTCACTGTCCTTTCTACAGAATAAAACTATCGTTATTTGCCAGGAATATGCGACCTGGCGAAATAAACAAATTATGAGTTCCAGCGCTGCTGTTTGTTCTTATTCGATAAAACGCCACATTTTCCTTTATCGAATATTGACAAGTATTGTCGTTGCGTAGAGAATTCTGGCTATTTAATCTTATATATCCCCCTATTAAACACTTATACTTTAAAAGTTATTCGCCAGCCTGATTATATTTATAGTTGGCTGTGCAGGTAGAAGTAACATTCAGATGTGCTACAGCAACCACAGAAATTCAAATTGATTAAATACACAATAACCGTCCCCGCTTGCCCAGTTCATCTTACCCCGAGAGAATGAATGACACAACAAAAACGTCCCCTTGTGTCCCCAACTGCCTGTTGACATAAAAAAGAACCTGTTTTATTGTTTAAAAGGATGGTTTGGGTACAGTCTTGATCAGGAGGGATTTGATGTTCTACAGTTTTGACGGCAGGCAGCCTGAAATAGGCAAGGATACATATGTAAGCGAGCATGCCCTGGTAATCGGCAATGTGAAGATCGGGGATAACTGCTACATAGGCCACGGGGTAATTATCCGGGGAGATTACGGAAGCATTGAAATAGGCTCTGGAACGGCGGTTGAGGAAGGAGTAATTATCCACGCTCCCCCGAAGCAGGCGTGCAAGATCGGTAAACATGTAACTTTAGGCCACGGCGCGGTGATCCATTCTCAGTCGGTGGACGACTACGCCGTAATTGGGATGGGCGCGATTACAAGCATCAGGTCTAAAATCGGCAGGTGGACTATCGTTGCCGAGGGGGCGATAGTCAAGATGGAGCAGGCAATCCCCGACGAGGTTGTGGTAGCCGGAAATCCAGCCAAGGTAGCCCGGAAATTGGCGGAAAAGGATATTGAGCACTGGACATGGGGAAAACAGCTCTATGTTGACCTGGCGAAAAAATATCTAGCAGAAGGCATGCACGAGGTAAAAATCAACTTTTAAAGAAGTTATGTTTTTAAAATAATAGTAACGTGTAGACACAGGGGGACGGTTCTTCCCCTGTGTTTTGACCCCTGTGTTTTGACAAATACAAAGGACGGATGCAGATGTTTAAGAGAATAAGAAAAAGAGATAACCGGATTGTCAAATTTGACGCCCAAAAAATCACCAACGCGATCGCCAAGGCCGGTAAAGCGACAGAAGAATTTGATGAAAAAATAGCCAGAATGATAACTTTAAAGGTTCTCAGTCTCGCCGAACAGCTTATCCCCAGAAAGACGCCAACCGTTGAAGAGATTCAGGATATAGTGGAAGAGGTCCTGCTCTCCTCGCCTTACCGGAAAACGGCCAAAGCGTATATAATCTACCGCGAGCAGCATGCCAGGATAAGGGATATTGTCGGCAAATCCAATGTGGATCTGGTCGACCAATACCTTCAAAAACTGGACTGGCAGGTAAATGAAAACTCCAACATGGCCTTTTCGTTGCAGGGCTTAAACAACTACATCTCGTCAGAAATCAGCCAGATATACTGGCTTAATAAAATTTACCCCGCGGAAATAAGGGACGCCCACATAAGCGGAGACTTTCACATTCATGATTTAAACATACTCAGCGTTTACTGCGTAGGTTGGGATCTTTTCGACCTGCTGGTCGAAGGCTTCAAGGGAGTTCCCGGCAAAGTGGAGAGCAAACCTGCCAAACATTTCCGGAGCGCTCTTGGCCAAATTGTCAACTTTTTCTATACCCTCCAGGGGGAAGCCGCCGGCGCGCAGGCGTTCTCAAACCTGGACACACTTTTAAGCCCTTTCATCAGGTATGACGGCTTGAGCTATACTGAGGTCAAACAGGCGCTGCAAGAATTTATCTTCAATATAAACGTGCCCACCAGGGTGGGATTTCAATGCCTTTCCGAGGACACCGAAATTCTTACCCCTGACGGATGGGCGGGATACGAGGACATCAAGGCCGGACAACTGATTAAGACATTCAATATACAAACCGGCTCCATTGAAGACCAGCCGGTTAAAAATATGTTTTCAAAACCGTATACCGGTAAGATGTATAACCTCAAGAACAGGATTCAAGATCAACTAATTTCGCCGGGACACCGGGTAGTCAGGAGGAAATTCAACACAAACGAAGCTTTTGTCCTTGAAGAAATTGAAAAGGTTGTCACTTATAAATCCCCGGTGATTATCCCGATTACTGGCAAAAATACCAACCCGGATAAAGACATTTCCGACGATGAAATCCGCCTGCTTGCCTGGATAATAGCCGAGGGGTCGAAGGAAAGCTATACCAGGCACCGGCATTCTCATCGGATCACGATCTACCAGTCAAGAACCAAAAGCCCCCAAAATTATAATGAAATTACAGGCATACTTGATCGGATGGAACTCACCTACAGCAACAGAGAATCCGTTCCAGCCCTGGGGACGTCATCTCAAATGATCCGGCTAAACGCCGAATCCTCCCAGAAACTTCTGGACAGCCTTTTTAAGACACGGCAAACTGTAAAGTTCATCCCGGACATTCTTAAAAACATGAGCCGCAGGCAGGCTAGGCTGTTTCTGGATACATACCTGAAGGCAGACGGCCATGAAGGTTCAAAGATCACTACTACTAATATAGAAATACTGAATGGGTTACAGCAGTTAACCGTCGATGCCGGGTACGGCTTCACCGTAGGAACGCGGAATCCGACCATCGGGAAGAGGACGCTGTATATCCTGAGGCTAATTGACCATCAGGATACCTATATCCAAACTATAAAAAAGATTGATTACTCCGGGGTGATCTGGTGCCCCAGCACAGTGAATGAGACCGTGATTGCCAGAAGGAACGGTAAGGTTTTTATAACCGGAAATACGCCTTTCACCAATGTAACCCTTGATCTCACCGTGCCCGAGTATTTCTTAAACCAGCCGGTGATCATCGGCGGTAAAATGCAAAATGACACCTATAAAGAATTTCAAAAGGAAATGGACATGTTCAACAAGGCCTTCCTGGAGGTAATGCTGGAGGGAGACGCCAGGGGAAGAGTATTCACTTTCCCGATCCCTACCTATAATATCAGCAAGGACTTTAACTGGGAAAACTCCGACCTAAACATTCTCTGGGAAGTTACAGCCAAGTATGGTGTTCCCTACTTTTCTAATTTTATAAATTCCGATATGAACCCGGAAGACGCAAGAAGCATGTGCTGCCGCCTGCGCATAGACAACAGGTCTCTGGAGAAAAAAGGCGGCGGGCTTTTTGGTTCCAACCCGCTTACCGGTTCCATCGGGGTTGTAACACTGAACATGCCCAGGCTGGCTTATCTGTCCGATGACGAGCATGACTTTTTTGTCAGGCTTGAACCGCTTATGGTCATGGCCAAGCAGGCGCTGGAGATAAAAAGAAAGGTCCTGGAAAGGCTGACCGAGGGCAACCTCTACCCCTATGCAAGGTATTACCTCAGAAACATTAAAGAACACCTCGGATCATACTGGAAAAACCATTTCTCGACTATAGGACTGCTTGGCATGAACGAAGCCTGCATTAACCTGCTGGGGAAGAGCATCGCCAGTCCTGCCGGGCAAAAATTCTCCTGCCTGGCGCTTGATTTTATGAGAAGCAAGCTTATTGAATTTCAGCAGGAGACACAAAACAACTATAACCTGGAAGCGACACCCGCCGAGGGGACCAGTTACCGTCTGGCCAGAAAAGATAAGGATAAGTTCCCTCAGCTAATGTGCGCAAACGAGGACAGCTTTATTAACGGCGGCGAGCCTTTCTACACCAATTCGACCCAGCTGCCGGTCAATTATACCGACGATGTCTTTGAAGCCCTTGATCTTCAGGATGAAATTCAGTCGAAGTATACCGGAGGAACCGTTTTGCACATCTTTGCCGGCGAACGTGTCGAAGACCCCGTTGTTATTAAAAAATTAATCCGTAAAATATGTGAAAATTATCATATTCCCTATTTTACCTTTACACCTGTCTTCAGCGTCTGTCCCTCACACGGTTACCTTTCCGGGGAACAGGAAAAGTGCCCGGAATGCGGCGCCCAGTGTGAGATTTACTCCCGCGTCGTCGGCTACCTGCGGCCTTTAAACCAGTGGAACAAGGGAAAGCAGGAGGAATTCGCCCTGCGAAAGACTTTCAAGGTGTAATATATGTTAATCGGAGGCTTTGGAAGGTTTTCCCTGAATGAATATCCGGGCCGGATCTGCGCCGTGATTTTCACGAAGGGCTGTAACTTTAAATGCCCCTACTGCCACAATCCGGAACTCGTCAAATCCGAACCCCGTCAGACCCCGGCACTGGAACTTGAAATATTGGATTTCCTCAAAATGCGGCGGGGAAAACTTGACGGGGTTGTCGTTACCGGCGGCGAGCCCACAATTCAGGCAGATCTGATTCCCTTCCTGGAAAAGATAAAGAAAACCGGCTATCCGGTCAAACTAAACACCAACGGAAGCCTGCCTTCTGTTTTAAAAAATATCATCAGTCTCGGGCTGGTGGATTATGTGGCAATGGACATTAAAGCGCCTTTTTATAAATACTGCAGCGTCACAAATTCCCTGGTCGACCTGAAAAAAATTCTGCAGAGCGTCAGTTTGGTCATCAATTCGGGATTGGATTACGAATTCCGGACAACTATTGTAAAATCCTTACTCACCCCGGAAGATATTTTGGAAATATCAAAGACAATCAAAGGAGCAAAGCTTTATATCCTGCAAAAATTTGTTCCTTCAAAACTGTTGGATCCGAAATTCCTCAAGGAAGAAACATACAACGATAAAGAACTTATTAAAATAGCGAAGCAGCTTGAAGAGTTTGTAGAAAAGTGCATGGTGCGCCAAAACTGAAGCAACAAGGAAAGCCCTTTTTTCAGCAGCCTATCAAATCCAGATGTTTTTAATATAGCGTTTGAGCTTTTGTTTCCCGCCCGCCGGGATCATAATTATTTTTGAGCCTTTGAGGATTATTTTTTCTTTTTCCAGTTCCTTTAGCACATTAGTTACAGTAACGCGGTTTACGCTGGCGAGTTCCCCAAGTTCCTGATGTGTTATCTTGAAGGTATGCTCCAATTCCCCGCTTTCTTCTTTTTCGACTTTCCCGGCATGGTCGGTCAGCCAGGGCAGGGCGCTGGCAACTCTCCTGTTGCATTCCAGAAAGGAAAGCGACTCAAGGCTGCTGCCCATTGCCCAGAGTTCTTTGACAACCGCGCAAAGGCAGAATCGTGTAAAGTCAATGTTATTAATCAAAGTGGAGAAAAAAACTTCCCTGCTGAAAACAGTAACCAGAGATCTGGTAAGGGTCATGGCGGAGACTCCGTAAACCTTTCTGTTCAAAACCAGGGAAATTACTCCCCCGAAGATGCTGTCTTTATCAACATAAAAAACTATTTTTCTTTCACCGTTTTCCCCGTAATAGGACAGGCATACTTCACCTTCCTTGAGGAAAAAGATTTTTTCAGCGGGTTCATTTTGCATGCAGATCACTGTGTTTTTGGCATAACGTGTGTCATGCCCTAAAGAGAGCAGTTCAACCGGAAAAACCGGATTGAAAGATGTTTCCTCTTCCTGCCGCATTAAACTACACCCCCGATCCTGACTGCGAATACCTTCTAAACGCTATTTTACTGTATATGTCTACGCGGGACAAGTATTTGACTAAGATTAACAATAATATGCACCCCGTGCAGGCTGTGTATGCCGAGAAGATATTTACCCTGCTCCAGGCGGATTCCAATGCACGCGCCAAAAGATGATCAGGAACAATCATTCAAGATATGAGACATTACCCGGATGCGCTTTCCAGCACACGGGCTACCATTTCGGCCGTATTCCGCCAGGTAAAGCGCTCACGCACAATCCTGGCTCCGCGGGAACCGGCATTTTTTAGCTCCTGCCGGTTTTGATAACACCAAATAATCTTGTCGGCCAACTGGGATTTGTCGTCTGGCTTAAAGAGAAAACCACATTTATTCTCTTTAATTATTTCTCTGACTCCTTCTACGTCAGCTGCGAGTACGGGCTTTCCGCAGGCCAGGTATTCATATATTTTGATCGGCGACAGCCCGCAGGTACTGTTTCTTTCTCTTGTAAACGGGGCCACAGCAAGATCAAACGTGTTTATCCATTCCGGAACTTTTTCGTAATCTACCCTACCGGTAAAATGTACAACATCATTTAAACCCAAATCGGCTGCTTTCTCTTTTATCTTTCCTTCCAACTCTCCGTCCCCTACCAGTAAGTATTTAATATCCGCAAAACCCGCTTCTTTTACCTGATGAGCAGCGTCAATCAACAGATCCAATCCCTGCCAGGGAGCAAAAGTTCCGACAAAACCCACGTAAAAACAATTCTCGTCTATTTTTAAGGAACGCCGGCACTCCGCTTTCTCCATAACGTAAAAGAGACCGGTATTAGCTCCGTTGGGAATCACCGATAGTTTCGCCTCGTTAACTGCATACTTACGGGTAATCTCGCGTTTTATACCTTCCGTAACGCAAATAATTCCTGCAGCCAGGTGAACGTTAATATATTCCGCTAATGTTAGAATATTTATAAGGAAATCGCTAAACCCGCGATACCGGTAATCCTCACCGACAAGTCCATTTTTCTCAATTATATATGGTATTCTAAACAAAACAGCAAGAACCGGGGAAGTAATATTCAACAGATCCTGACGGAAGTAGATAATGTGCGGTTTGAACTTTATTATAAAAGCAAATAGAAAAAAGGGGTGCAAAATCTCGTAGAGGATATAAGACAGAAAATTCTTTTTAAGTGTCGGTATGTAACGGACTGTTTGAAGGTCTTCAATTTTCTGGCGCGGCTGATAGCCCGGCAAAAGAACAAGCAGTTCATTGCCTGCATTCGCCAGGTTAATGGCTACCTCCTTGAAATGTGTTTTGCCGGCGCCTTTTTTACGCATGTCCTCACAAGACATATAAATAATTCTCATAGGTTTTCCTTTTGGACAATGATAGTAAGACCGGCACCGCATCCCCACTTTTCCGCCACTTGTTGCATTTCTGGAAGCAGCCGAATAACTTTTAATTAAGGCGCCGGATATGTCACAGTAATCTCTTTCTTGTTATGATCCCAGTCCACTTTAGAGCCCAGGCATTCCGAAATGAACCGCAATGGCAACATGGTTCTCCCTGGCTGGATGATAATGGGTGTTACATTTGGATTTCCGGCGTCAATGAGCATGTTCTGGCCGTTGACCAAGGCTGAATTCTTTCCGATCCAGAGCTCAATCACTTTTTTATTAAGAGATACTGTCGCTTTTTTATCGCTAGTCCCCCAGGTTACCGAGGCCCCAATGGCTTCAGCAACATACCGCATAGGCAGAAGCGTTCGATTTTCCCGGACCACAGGGGCTGTATCCATTGTTTTTAACTGATCGTTTACATAAAAAGTTGATTTATCAATAGTTAGCTTAATCACGGTTGCCTTCGCAATAGCTGTGGTGGCAGCGTTGGTAGTGGCGTTAATTTCATTGGAGTATTTTGAATTCACGCTAGAATTGTAAGCGTAAACACGGTAATAGTACTTGGTCCCACTGGATAGTCCTTTGTCGGTATAGCTGGTTGTATTAGCGCTTACCTTATTCAGCTGGCTGTAGCTGCCTCCAGAAAGTTTGCGTTCGATTTTAAAGCCGGTCTCGTTGCTGGAGTTGTCGGTCCAGGTTAGTTTAATACTGGTAGACGATTGCACGCTGGCTAAAAGTTTTGTAGGCGCCGTCAATGTAGTATCGTTAGTAGTGGTGGCGTTGGTAGTGACGTTAACTTCATTGGAGTAATCCGAGTCTCCGGCATCGTTATACGCCCGCACTTTGTAATAATACTTGGCGCCGCCGGATAGCCCTGTATCTGTATAGCTGGTTGTATTGGCGCTTACCGTTTTTAGCTGACTGTAGCTGCCGCCAGATATTTTGCGTTCGATTTTAAAGCCGCTCTCATTGCTTGAGTTGTCTTTCCAGGTTAGTTTAATGTTGGTAGACGACTGCGCGCTGGCAGAAAGGTTTGAAGGCGCCGCCGGTTTAGTATCTTTGGTAGTGGCGTTAACTTCATTGGAGTAATCGGAATATACGTAAGATCCCACTGTGTTGTTATAAGCCTTGACCCTGTATTTATAGGTTGTGTTGGCTGCAAGGCCGGTATCCGCAAACATCGTGGAGTTCTCCGGGACGATATTGATTCGATTGTAGGCATCATTGCCCGCCTTGCGTTCAATTATAAATCCAGACTCATTTGATGCATTATCCGTCCAGGTCAAATTAATCTGCGAGGAAGAAACCACCTCTGCCTTCAGGGCTGTGGGCGGATTAACATCTTCTAACACTTCCCCCGAAACAGCCTGGGCGGTAATTAAGAGCAAACAGCACATTAACGCCAGCGCCAGTAAAATAGAATTAGTTCTTCTCAAAGTCGCCACCTCCATTTTCTACGCATGTCCTCGTAAGACATGTAAATAATCTAATATGTTTTCCTTTTGAACAATAACGTAAAACTACAGGTTTCTATAGATGTTCTTAAATTTATTGCCTTCTACTCCGGCGTTTAGCTCTTTAGCAGCCTCCAGCGCACGCGTTTTATAAACAGACATCTCTTTCAGGGAAAGAGAAGAAATCGCAGTTGCCAGGCTTTTGGGGTCAAAACCATCGCAAACGACGCCGCAGCCCCACTTTTCCACCACTCGCTGCATTTCCGGAAGCGGCCCGATACAAACACCCAAACCAGCCATTAAAAATTCATAAAATTTATTGGGGAGCGCCGCCCTGCTGTTGAAGTTAACAGGCTTGAGCAGATAAACACCCAGATCATACTGGTTAATAACGCTCACGATTTCCACCGGTTTAACCGGAGGATGGAAAAAAACACGTCCCGGCGCCGCTTTCTGTGCTATTCCCTTGAGCTTTTCCATAGTCCTTGTATCACAAAGCAGCCTGAAATGCAAAGAATAATTATTATCAAGAAGTTTTAAGCATTTAATCAGTTCTTCAATTCCCCTGCTTGTATGGTAAACCCCGTGATGACACAATTTTATATCGCCGGGATCAGGCTCATGGTAGCGTGTTTCTTCCCATTCCGGGCAATTCATAATTACTTCCGGCCGCACCCCGTAGGTTCTATTTAACTCCTCGGAAATCATCCCGGAAACTGCGATTACAACCGATGCCTTGTGAATATTTTCTTTTTCCAGAGTTGACCTGAATCTTTTGTAAAAAAGGTTGAATCTCGGGCTTTCTTCAAACTCAAGTGTGGCAAATTCATGACTGTCGTAGATTACTTTGGAAGTTTTTAGTTTATCAGCCGCCGCTGCCGCTATAGGCAATGTATCCCAATCATTAGCGTGAAAAATATCGTAATCTTCCGCTAGAGCAGCATCATACATGTCTTTGATTAAGGGCATGCTCCAGTATATACTCCCAGCCAGAGCGGGAGTAAAATTGTTCAACAGCAGCTTCGGCGCGCTGAATAACTTGTCCAAAGTTGAACGCGCACGGGACTCAAAGGTAACAGCTTTATAAATCTCTTTTATATTTAGACCGCTTTCCCCGTATCCGACGACAGTTACCTGATATTCGCCGCTCTCCGTCAGCCATCGTATCTGTCTTGCTACACGCGGATCACGATCTACGTAGTTCCGCACCAAAATACAAACCTTTTTAGGCTTCAATTCAACACAACCTTACAGCGGTTTTAAAGACATCCCCTTGGATGACAGGTTACTCAGCCAGATAATTGAATTGAATAACCGCCAGGGTAAAAAACTAAACCCTTTTTCACCTTTTAAAACTGAATAATACAAATCCTGCAGCCCTTTGCGGGAAAAATATTGATCATCATCGGGCACAGATTTAAAAGCTTCATCCATTATGCCCCTCAAAGCATCCTTTATCCAGATCTCTTCAGGCGTGACAAAGCCCATTTTATCCGTTCTGGCCAGCACAGAAGCCGGAATAACACTTTTCATCGCCCGGCGGTATACTGCCTTGGTCATACCTCGCTGTATTTTCTGTTCGGGAGGAAGACCTAATAAGAATTCGACTATCCGGTAATCAAGGAAGGGCAGACGCGCTTCAACTGAAAAGGCCATTGAATTTCGGTCCTCGTAGCGCAGGAGAGCCGGCAAACTGGTAAACCGGAAACTTTCGTAAAGCTTCCAATTTAGCTCACCGCCCCCCTTTTGTTTTCTCAGTGTGCCTCTTCTATCGAGATATTTTTTATAAGGCGACTTCTCTGCGCCTGTCTGTAAAAATTCTGGTTTGGCCCAACTTATCTGGTTACTATCAGCGGAATTCTTCTTCATGCGCTGATAAACAAACGCTTTGGCCGCTTCAATGAGCGTTTCTTTTACCTTCAGAGGATTGCGGAGGGTAATCCAGATAAGCTCATTTAACAAACTCAACCATTTCCCTTCTCTGAGCAAACCCCACCAAAATGAGGGCAAATAAGGATAATAGCCGGCGAGAAGTTCATCGGCGCCCTGACCGTCCAGCATGACTGTAACTCCGTTCTCCCGTGCGCTTTCAAATACTTTCCACTGGGCAAATATGCTGGTCGAGCCGAACGGACCGTCCTGGTGATAAGTGAGCCTATCCAGGATATCTGTCAACTCTGCGGCAGAAGGGAAAACGTACCTGGCCTCGACGCCTGTCTTTTTAATTACGTCAAAGATATACTTTCTTTCGTCCCAGCGGAGATCCTCGAAACAGGATGAGAATGTCAGCTGATTATTAGAAGAACCCGTTTCCCGTCTCTCCTCGCTAAGAAGGCATACTATTCCAGAAGAATCCAATCCCCCCGACAAACAGGAACCGACCTGCACATCGCTGCGGAGGCGCAAGCGGATACTGTCTTTTAACAAATCGTGTAATTTACCGGCATATTCTTCTTCACTCCCCATCTCCCGTTGTTCCAAATCCGGGTCCCAATAAATCTTCATATCCACATCTCTAGGAGTTTCCCCCAATGGTATTTGGATAAAATGGCCTCCGGGCAGTGAGTTAATATTTTCAAAAAAAGTCTGTTCGGAATGTTCCTGTAATCCGTAAAAAAGGTAATCGTAAAGAACACCCGGATTCACTTCCGGCTTCATCCAGGGAAGCAGGAGAAGCTGCTTTATTTCTGATGAAAATGCAAAAACCTTTCTATTAAAAAAATAATAAAACGGTTTAATGCCGGCGCGGTCCCGTGAGCAGAATAAAATACCTTTCCCCAGATCCAGGATTGCGAAAGCCCACATCCCGTTAAACCTGCTGAGGCAGTCGGTCCCCCATTCCCGGTAGGCGTAAAGAATTATTTCCGTGTCAGTATGAGTAGAAAAACGGTATCCTTTCTTCTCCAGCTCACTTCTTATTTCTATATAATTATATATTTCTCCGTTATGGACGATCCAGAGCCGGCCGTCAGGTGTACCCATCGGCTGACGGCCGGCCTGAGATAGATCAAGTATGGCCAACCGCCTGTGCCCGAGACCAAAGCGAATTTTCTTATTCCGCCATTCTTCTTTTTCTCGATCGGTATATAAACTGGAAAGCCTCCTATCATTTTCACATAATAGAAAGCCCTCTCCATCCGGTCCCCTGTAACTGACCAGTTCCGTCATTTTTAAAAGTAAATTAGCGTTTATGGGAGCGCCAAAGCTAACAATGCCGGCTATTCCACACACTCTTTATTCTCCTGACTTGTCAATAAATGTTTTAAACCAGAGTTCCAAACAGAGGGCGCCCCAAATCACCCGGCCGAAGTCCTGCTCTTGCTCGATTGCGGTTTCTATTGCTTCCGGGTTGAATATGCCCCTTTGCCTCGCTGCATTATCAAGAAGCGCCTCGCGGGTATAATCCCTCAGCTTCCCCTTAAACCATAGGTGCAGGGGAACCGGAAAGCCCATTTTATCTTTGCGCTTGTGTATTTCTTCAGGAACTATATTTTTAATCGCTTTACGGAAGAGATACTTTGGCTGGCCGCTTTTGAACTTTATGTTCGGCGGCACACTTGCCATCAGATCAGCTATCCTGTGGTCCAATAAGGGTACCCGCGACTCCAGCCCCCAGGCCATACTGGTCCTGTCCTCGACGTGCAATAAAGCCGGCAGGTGTACTTTCAAGTCAAAAAACAGCATCCGGTTTAAAAATGATTCCGCATTTGAACCGTAAAATATTTTTTGAAATGTCTCGACGAAATCCACACTGTTTTCAAAAACATCTTCTTTATAAATCTGCCTGACTCCGGCGGAACGGTCCATCAGTCTGAAATAACGTTGGGCTTGTGGTTCAAAAAGACCTTCCGCCCAGAAATAGCGAAGCATTGGTATATACTGCTGAAGCATTGGGAGGCTGGAGATAATTGAAGAAAGGGTAGCCGCATACTGAGCACGGCTTTCAGTTTCTTCAATGGCGCCTTTGAGACATTCCTCCAAATAACCAACCAAATAACGGGCATACCCTGCAAAAATCTCGTCGCCCCCCTGCCCGCCAAGCACTACTTTAACGTGTTCCGAAGCTAAACGCGAAACCATGTATTGGGGAAAGACACCCGGCCCGGCGGAAGGTTCGTCCATGTAATAGATGATCTTTTGAAGGGTATCAACAAAATCATCCGCCGTTGGGTATATTTCAAGGCAATCAGCTCCGGCTTTTTCGGCGACCAGACGTGCGTACCGGGTCTCGTCAAACTTTTCGCCTTCGTTAAAAGCGCCGGTAAAAGTTTTCAGCCTGTCTCCGGTAACATTAAGCATCGAAGCCAGGCAGACAACAGCGCTGGAGTCCAGGCCCCCGGAAAGGTGAGCTCCCAGGGGTACATCCGAACGCAGGCGAATCTTTACGGCATCTTCTAAAAGTACCCGCAGGCGGTCAACGAAATATTCTTCTGTATGTTCATAATCAATATCGAAAGCAATATCCCAGTATTTTTTATTCTCAACAATCCTGCCTTTTTTATCAACTAACATGTAATGCCCCGGCAGCAGTTTATTTATCTTATTAAACAGTGTCTTTTCTCCCAGCACTGTCTGAAACACAAGGTATTCCTGGAGCGATTTGTGATTTACTTCCTTTTGGATAAGATCTGTCGCTAAAAGAGCTTTAATTTCGGATGCAAAAATAAAGGCGTTTTTCTGATCAGAATAATAGAATGGTTTAACACCCAGCCGATCCCTGGCACAAAAAAGTTTTTTCTTTTTTTCATCCCAAATCGCGAAAGCAAACATACCAATAAAGTACTTCAGGCATTCCACACCATATTCTTCGTAAGCGTGAACAATTACCTCCGTATCAGTATAACTGCGGAAGCGGTGACCCTTTTGCCTAAGAGTCTGCGCCAGTTCGAGATAGTTATATATGCAGCCGTTAAAAGTTATCCATACTGTGCCATCTTCGTTGGATAATGGTTGTTTTCCGCCCTCCGGGTCAATAATAGCAAGACGGCGGTGTCCGAGCCATACTGACTTGTCGGTTGAAAACCATTCCCCCTCACCGTCCGGACCGCGGTGGGCAAGTTTAGATAAAAGATCTTTAGATTTAATAGAAATTGATTTTCCAATTAACCCACTAATTCCACACATAGTAAGACTCCTATCCTCATGCAAAATCAATCATGTCAGCTTTATCTAAAGTTATTTCGCATTCCACTTTTCGATTAAAATCATTACTGAAAATAGCTCTAGAATCTTAATTACTACATTCTAATAAACACCATCTGCAAACATTTCGATTACTCTAATATACTCCTTATCATAATTTTTATTAAGTCCGAACCAAAAAGGTGCGTTGTGCTTATCATATATAAAATAATAATCAATTATTTTGTTATTTTTTACCTTCAAATTTTTATTTATATCAACATTCTTTTCTTGAGAATTAGATGCAAGCACAATTAACTTTTTATTATTAACATATTTATTTATATCTTCATGTATAGGATCAGAAATTATAGTATTATTAGTCTTACTAGTATCATATATTATTGCTATGGAACTTTCTCTTCTTTCCTTTGTAAGGACATCAATACCATATAGCTGTAATTCCTTGTTAATTGGTTTTAATTCTAGATAAATAATATCACATTTATTTTCATCATCAAAAATGATAGCATGATCCAGACCTGACGCAGACTTTCTAAGCGATACCGAAGGAATAAAAATATTTTTGCCCAAACTGGCCTTTATCTCAAACTTATCAAATCCTGAGTAGTTATATTTCGACTGAACAAATATCGATTCTACTTGCTGCGGCTTATCAAAAACTATTTTTATTTGCTGAATACCGGCCTTCTTCCAAAAATCCTTTTTCCCAAAGGAAAGTGAATTGATTTGCGAACTATTGTTATATATCGAATATTTTGCTGGCTTTTCATAACGCGCAAACCTGACAGCATATTCTAAAAAAAGAGGATTTCTTGTTTCTAAATAAAGAAATAATAATTGTTGAATATGTATAAAATTATAATTTCCCCTCGGCGCTAATCTGCAGTTATTAAGATCATAAAGACTTATAAAACCAGCATCATATTTATCTAACAAATTTATAGTACCGTTTATTCCTTTCTTATATATATCTTCGAATTCAGGCATTGCCAATGCGAAGGCACGTAATCCAAATAAACCATATAAATTTCCATTAAGAATATGAGATTTTTCTATATTTGGGTAAGCTATTTCCTCAAAAAAGCAACTATCTTTATTAAGATACGACATAACCCCCCCTGAATCAACTGGAACCATAAAAGCATGTGCCGCTTTAATCGCTATATTTTTATACTCATCAGAATGCTCCGTAATCAATTGAGAAGCTTCAAGAAGCGCAACTGCACAAATTCCATTTGTCATTGCAGATACCCAACCTGAAGGGGCCAGAAATGTTGGGTTAGGGAAATCAAACTTCCACACAATAAATTCCTTGCCATTATATTGTCTTTTTATTGCAGTTTTTACTAAATAATTTGCATTAGCTTCTATTATATCTTTAGTATTTCTACCATTAACATCTTTGACTTCTTCACTATTAATGGTTTTTCTTATACAATAAAGTATATATTGTCCTATCAAAGTTGGTGAATACTGCCATCCCGGTTCATTGTAGCCCTTCCCATCATAATTTTGGATTATAACACCATATTTATCAATACTGCGATTTTTAGTACTAAAAAAACTGACGGCTAAATGATTATAAAAAGGTGGGTATAACTCTTTTGGGCTATTTAAACTTAAGGAAGCGCTAGTTATATTTTCAGTATTACAGATACCATTTCTTGCAAAATATAAATATAGTAATAACGATAACATGATTATAAACAATACTAATATTAATCTTATTTGCTTTAAACAAGATATCATATATAACACATCCTATGGAATTATTAATATGTATATATTACACTTTATTAATTTCTATCATATCAACATAAAGTAACTTCCCTTGATCCCTAAATTCATATCCTACAGAAATAGAGCATTCTGTATTAGTTGGAATGAATCTGATCTCCCATATATGAATATCTCCATTCACCAACGATTTACTGGAAATAAAAGTTCCACCCGAAACCAGTTTTGCTTCTTCACTTTTAGCCCAAAAGGCTATATCAGGATCGTTAGATTTATAAATAGAATATTTTATACTATAAGCCTTACCGGGAATACAATTCTTAAATTTCCAAGTCGTATGAAACGTATCCCTTCCTGTACCTAACGCTACTCCAAGTTGCGCACTTATTTTTTTCTGAATATCATCATTATTAACATCATTAAAATCTTTATCTATACTCCCTATTGATATCTTATCATTATCTATAACAGACCAGTTAATTAATGGATATAATATTTTTACATCATTATATTTATAAAACCCATAGGATTTAGCATTCTTTAAATTCTCTTCGGAATAAGCAATATGCATTCTCTCATTGTTATTAACATTTTTACGATTTACTGGGTCATCATTAACCGCTCTCCATCGATCTAAAGTATCCTCAAAAACAACCATATTCTTCATAGCCTCTTTTGGAGCTGAAATTATCTCTTCCCAAGACAAGACATCATTATTTTTTACGAAAATCCCTGCATAGGTAACATCAAAAAAATGCCATTTCCCACTATAATATACTTGCGCACAGGAATGCTCACCTCCTATTTTTCCATAATTATACATATTGAACACTCTGGAAGGTATATGCTGGTATTTTAACATCTCAACAAAAAGCCGTGAACGAGCTCCGCATAATCCGGAACGGTATGCATACCATCCATATTCATCTTTTCCTAGGGGCTCTCTATTAGAAATGTTAGAAGCAATCCATTTAGCTATTCTGATACATTTATCTTGATCATTCTCTGCGCCTCTAACTATTTCTTCAACTTGGTATGCTAATATAGCACTTAAGATCTCTTTTCTTGCGGTTTCAATGTCAGATCTTGTATTCTCTGCTCCTATCCACATATTTAATAATTTATTCCAATCCAAATTATATATACTAATATTATTAATATTCTCACTTGAATAACTTTGTTTTTCCTTAAATAAAAAAACAACTATTAATGGCAATATAACAATAAAAATAATTAATAAATTTTTAATTTTTTTATTTCTCAAGATAAGCATTTAAAAATACCTTCTTTGCATGTAATAAATACAATTTAATTAACTTTTATATTTTGTTCAAACAAGCATTCCACATTATATATATCAACCGGTCCGGATATCTCAATTACAGGGTTATTGACTCCTTTAGGGACATCTACCCTAATCGTGGTACGGAACCAATAAGCTTTTCCTGAAATCCTATCAAATGTACCGGCAAGTACTCTCGTACATCTCCAGCCATTTTTATCACTAATAACAGCTTTTAAATCTTTTGTGCTTCTATATATTATACTAATATTTAATTCTTCCTCATTCTCTTTTTCATGCGGGATTTTTAAAGTAATCTTATCACCCTCAAATATCTCAAAAAGAGATCGGCTGTGCCCCACCACGTCAGCTCTTGCATTACCACTAGTTTGAGTTAAGTCAAGCTCGGGAAAGCGTTCCCCTTTTGTAATGTTTTGTTTATTGTATAAAAACAGAAGCTCCCCCCAATTGTTTTTTATTTGAGGTTGCGCCTCAAATAGAAGACCCAGTAGCTTTAATTGTAACGATTTATTATTCTGCAAGTCTTTACCATCCAGGAGGCTGGTAACAAGTGTCGATCTGGCATACTCCCACAAGTAATCAGGTGATCCTGTTAATTCATAGTACTGTGCGAAATTTATACCGGCAGATAAACCTTCATTGCTGGTATAACATGAATTTGCGATATAAATATTTGGCATTTCAGGATTACCATTCCAGAAACTGCTAATGGAGCGTTCCATTCTACACATATCAAAATTGTTTAATAAACCATACCTTATCGAATCTATTATTCCTCTCGATGTCCACATTGAATTATTAACATCATCCACCCTCTGATTTGACATGCTATAGGGCCAAATATAACTCCCCGAGGAATCCACTTTGATATAATCTATTAAATAAGCCGCTAATTCCTTAGCCCTTTTTATACTATTAGGATCCCCTGTTAGTCTGAAGAGCTTCAAATAGGTACTAATCCCTGAACCGGAAACATAAAATACAACTTGATTATCGTTAGTATCTTCAGAAAAATAATAAAAACCTTTGCCTTCTTGAACAATCTCGTACTTTGGTTCCCATGAATTTAAAATCATTTTAATATTATCAGTATATTTTTTTGTCTTATTTTTATATTCATCCGGTAAAACGGTATAATTTTTAATTGCATCAATAACATCTAAAATGCCCAGGCTTACTTGGAATGTTTGGTATGTATATTTAGTAATCTTAGTATTTATACTGCCGTCAAGAAAGGTGTCATACTGAACCTCACTTCCCCATCCTTTGATATGTCCTTGCCTAACATTCCGGGCTGCAAAGATCTGATCGAATTCTTTAAACGCTATCTCAGAAAGTTCTTTTAGCTTGTTTATATCATTTTCTTCCTGTTGGCCATAATATCTGATTAAAGAGGCCAGGCTTTCCAGCAAATCTGCCTCCGAGTTTATATCATTATAACTTATGATCGGATTATATTCTTGTAAAGCCTCAGTTAATTCTCGTTCCCAATAGTCTTTGGCCAATTGCCCTGGTAATAAAACAAAGTTACGGCTTCTGGAATAATCTTTTTTAATAATTGGACTTTGAGTTTCTGCAATACTAATTTTATTAGATTCACTATAGTTTAACATCACTTTGGGAAGATAAGGTGTTATACTACTATTACCTTGATTTATCCCTTTAAAATAATAGTAATAATAGAATGCGATAGTACCCCCGTCCTGGTTATTCTCTAATTGCTTTGTACGGACTTCAGGATTAATATACCAGTTATAAAATCCAAGAATTGACTTTTGTTGTATCAATGCAGACAGTCTTTTAGAAGGTTCTGTCTTTTGGAATTCTTCAAGGTTGAATTTAAACGCAATATTAATTTCCGGATCTAACCATAATCCTTCAGCATAGAAAATCCTATGCCCAGCATGAAAATGGCCTAATGTAGTTTGATAATCACAATTTAGCCCCAGAAAATCACCTTCAACTCCCTGCAGAAAGGCCAAACTTGCCACAAGGTCTCCCAATTCTGAACAATCGCCTTTTTCAAGCTCAACAAGTTCCAATAAATTTTTTGTCTTTTTTGTCTGAGTGTCGAAATCATAGTTGCCATGGACTAGATTCATTGTTATTAAAAGTTTGTATTGTTTCTCAGTCAAACCAGGATATAAAGCAATCAAATACTCCTTGTTATTTTCATAGCATTTAATTAGTTTCTCACGAAAAAACTGCTGAATATCTTTTGGCTGTTCCAGATTCATGCTGCGTGCTTCCGAAGCCCATAGTTTTAAGACATCCTTATATCTTACAACAAACTCTTCAAATGTTTCCCTGTCATTAAAAAATAAGGCTTCATGAAAAGATCGTGGTACATTATTTATATATAGTCGGTTAAATCCGTTGTACCAGGGCGCATCATTGCGATATGGCGGGAATTCACCGGTATAGTTATAATCGCAAATTTTTATAGGGATAAACTGTGGCAGCGGCGCCTCAACAATATCTTTATTTAATACCATTTGAGTTAATCTGTTTGAGTCAATTTGAACTTTCTCTTGTTCAGCGGTACCGGCAACCCGACTGATGATCATGCAAATAATAAATGCCAATAAAAAAATTTTACTTTTCATGAAAGACCCTCTTAACACTCCCGTTATTTATATGCCTAATAAAAAAAGTATTAATTCTTTGTTTCAGTTTAAAACATTGTAAGTATCAAAAATTTGTTTAATCTGGAACAATAAAAATAAACTTCAGTTATCTGTCTCATAGTTTATAGAAGAATATAGGTTAAGTAACTTAGTTGCTTCCACATCCCAAAGAAAAGCCTTTCCATATTTAGCAAGATTATTTTTATATATAATAATCTTTTCATAAGAAAAATTATTTAAGGCATCAGCAAAACTCTCTGGAGAGTCCATGTCAATTGCCATGCCGAAACCATTATCCATAACTATACTACTTACAAAGGGCAAGGAATTACACAAGATAGGTAAACGTGCTGCAATAAACTCGTAAAGCTTGTTTGGAGAAGCATACATTGTATTAGGATCAAGCTTATAAGGATATGGTATTATGCCCAGATCAGCAGAAGCAGTATAGGACAACAACTCTTTTTGACTTTTAGACGGCACAAATATAATCATATTGGTGACACCTTGCTCATTTGCTATTTTCTTAAGTTCAGTTTTGAAATCACCATAACCCATTATTACAAATTTAATAGGTTTATTAACACGAGATAATGCAGTCACTACTTTTTGTAAATTTCGATGAGGGCTAATCCAACCCTGATAGAGAAGTATAATTTCATCTTCACTAATTGAGTATTCTTCTCTAAATCGGTTGTATTTCCTGTTGTGAAAATCCACAGGTAAAATCATTGCATTTTGTATTACATCAATTTTAATATTATCATATGTATGCGATATCTCCTTCGCTAAAAGGGGATTAACAGTTATTCTAATATTGCAATAATGAATATTCTTTCTCTCAATCCTTCTGAGCTTATTACGTTGCCTAACATTAAAAACATCTTGTTCCGGATAAAACTCATGCATATCATAAATCAAAGGAATTCTAAGCTTTTTTTTAACTTGCACTCCAATACGTAACATGGGAAGATCATGAACATGTATAATATCAGGCCGATAAAACAGGGCTCTTTTAAAATATTCGGTCTCATAAGCTGAAAAGCCTATGATGAATGGAAATAATTTTGCCATAACCCCTACGGCAAAATTAATTGTCTTCGCGATAAAACCAATAATATAATTATTGCTTTTATCAAATATTATTATTATAAATTGATAACATTTTAATCCAAAAATTAATACCTTATTAGACAATCTGCTTGAGTAGTTTATTATCTTAAGAAAAACCCTTAAACAGAAAACTAGAAAATTATAAATCATTCTAAAGGCCATAAATCTTAAAGCCAATGATTCAATCTTCTTTTGAACCTTAATTGATATAGAATTTAAGAAAATATTTTTTGTCTCAACAGATTTGTTTATAAATTTATTGCCAATTGCAGAAAGACTTTTACTAAAATCATTAATCAATATCAAATAATTATTTAGATGACTGATAGATCGAGATTGTATTTTATAAGCCGGCTTCAATCTGGAATCCAGGCCTTCAAATTTAATACGTTCAATTTTTACACTACCGTCAATCTCAAACAGGCTACTCTGTGTTTGATCCCAACCAGCTAATAAGTATACTTCATATCCATTTTCAATTAATGTCTCAGCCTCTATTAAAATTCTCCGGTCTATCATTATATCCGGCGTAATCATAAGAATACGCTCGCCCTTACCCGGCACTCCCTTTTTCATATTCATTTCTCATAATACTCCAAACATTTTATAGCCAATCGGACAGGATGATGCGTTTGAGAAGCATAAAATGAACCAGATTCTCGATATGCAACAAGCTTATCCCGGTTGTTATAAAAATATATAATATTTTCTTCCAGAGTAAAGGGATTAGCGTTAATTAAAGGAGGAACTTCTGAATATTTATCCACTAAATCCTCCCTTATATATGTAATAGTTGGAACACCTAGGGCCATCAATTCAGCGGCCAATAGGCCATATGAACCCACCAGAAGCTGATCAACAGCCAAATCCGCGCATCTATACATTCGTAGAGCATCCTCATGGCTCATGTTTTCTATCAGAAGCAACTCAATATTAAAACCCTTCTTCTGCAGTCTTTCGACACAGTCTATTAAAAACTGCGTCCCCTTGATCAGCCGGTTTGTCGGGGCATGCGCTATAACAAATTTTTCAGGCTTTCGTCCGGGTTTCGGCTCTTCGTTAATTTTATTTATCAGGTCAAAATCAACAACCTGAGGCAAAAGAACCGACCGTTCCACAAACTCTAAAAGGTCCGGTGTGGAAACAAAATTTACCCTCCCATATTTTCCAGCTATTTCTTGAGCAAGCTGACGATTAGCGTTGCATAGTTTTGGAAAACAATTTGAACAGGCTGAAATCGGGTATTTCATTATTACCGCTTTCTCATCACGTATGTCGCATCCACAAAAATAAAAAAATATTTTTTTGCCCAACAACGAAAGCCAATGTACATCTTTTAAATTGTGGCCCAATAAACTGCTTCCAAAATAAAATTGAAATATATCAAACTTCATTGCAAATGAAAACGCATTATAACTCTGTTCGAAAAAGGAACCCGGTTTCCGCAAGGCGATGTCTGAAGAAAACTTAAAATGATTGGATGCAAAACAATAAGACAAAGCATCGTGTCCTAAACGTGACTGAACCCGCGCCAATACCCCGGCCATCCCTCCAATATTCTCTGGAGCGTGTAGTATTCTCATAAGAAAGTATCCTCCAGAATATCTATTATACGCGCAGCAACCTCTTCAGAGCCATACAAATCATCTTGTGTCAGAGCAGATATATCAGGAATTTCCCATAATATCAAGGGATCTTGTTCCGGGAGGTAGTGTGACGCCCATCCTGTCTCAACTATTTCAGGCCACTCAGTTGAATCGCGCAGAATCACACCTGGCTTGCGCCAATGATAAGCTTCTCTTTGAACACCACCGGAATCTGTCAGGATTTTTATACTTGCGCTTTCCAGGGCCAACATCTCTAGATAACCGACCGGAGGTATGATTACAAAAGGCTTTTTCCGGACAATATAATCAAGATTGAACCGGGCCAATCCTTTCTCTGTCCGAGGATGAATAGGCCATATTACAGGCCAGGGCGAAGTGGCTATAGATCTAAGATATCCTTCTATACGGTCCTTCTGATCTACATTCTCAGCCCGGTGCAGGGTCAACAAGATATACTGCCCTTCCTTTAGACTGTACTTTCTTAAAATGCTTTCAACAAGGGCTTTCGCCTTACGACGAAATCCTACAAAACACTGGGCTAAAAGGTCACCTACTACATACACACCATTAGTTATACTCTCAGCGGAAAGGTTGCGGCAACTTGTCTGGCTGGGACAAAAAAGCAAACTGCTTATATGATCTGTCAAAATGCGGTTAATCTCTTCCGGCATTTTTTTATCATAGGAGCGCATTCCAGCCTCAATGTGTACGACAGGAACATGCAGTTTTGCAGCAGCTAGCGCCCCTGCAAGCGTAGAATTCGTATCTCCATCTACTACCACGGCATCATACTTATGCGCCAGCAGGTGAGTTTCAATGCCTTTGATCATCTCAGCCGTTTGCTCTCCATGGCTTCCGGAACCCACACCAAGATTTATGTCTGCTTCAGGAAGATTTAAATCTATAAAAAATTTGCGGCTCATAGCATCGTCATAATGCTGTCCCGTATGAATAAGTATTTCATTATGACCGCGCTTTTCCAATTCCTGGCGCAAAGGTTTTGCCTGCATAAACTGGGGCCTTGCGCCAACGATGCGAAGCAATTGCAATGTCATTCCCATACCTCTTTAGTTGCAATTAAAAATACGTTGAATAATATTGCGTTTTTTCAAACGGTGAATAAGCTTTAGCAAATAATCCCTCTCAAGTTCCAGTATATCTAAGTTGGCCGCTAGTTGAAACTTCGAACTAACTTCACTTTCCAATCTGTTTTTGTAATCTGTTAGTTCTTGCAAAAGGGCATTAATTTGTTCTTCTGCTTCTATTTCAGTTTGTTCTAATCTGTTTTTGTAATCTGTTAGTTCTTGCAAAAGGGCATTAATTTGTTCTTCTGTTTTAATCAATAACTGCTCAAGTTTTCCTTGAGCCTCTACAATTTCATTGAATGCTGATCTGTAAGAATGTACTAAGCAATTGAATATATGGGAGGATCTGGCTTCACTGCCATTACTGTCTTCATGTAATCCCCCAAACAAAGACATGGGAATTATGTTCTTGCCACCTTCCCTTCCCAGGTCTAATTGGCCTGTCAAATCAAACACTCTGCCCTGATAACCATATTTAAGACTATCCACTGTATCCGGATATAAATCTACCTCATAGCTGCTTCCCATACTTGGTTTTACAGGCCAGGGGTTTATACCTGTTTTCAGCAAAAAAGTCTGTATTGGTTGATCACGATGAATGAGTTTATGAAGTATCAGGCCAGACGAGGAACAAGGCAAGTGTAAATCCGGCTCCCAGATTAAATCAACCAAAAGCCCATAAGGCGTAACAAAATCATTATCCGGCTGCAGTTCTATAACCATTTGATTTGGCTCTTCGGAAGGAAAAGCTTCAATATAACCCGCCTGAACAGAATTTTTTGGGGGCAGGGCGTTTAAAATCGCACGCAGTTTACCGGCTACTTCCGGTAAAAACTGCAGTTCCAACGTAACATTTCTTTTATCGGACCCCGGAGGAAAAACTAGCCTGAGGGCAACGGGTTCCTCACTACCTACAATGCCACCCGGCTTCCAATGAATACCAGGGGAAGTATCACATTTTTTTATTTTACCATTATCAACGATATAAGCCGGGGATCTAAACAAATCCGCACCAGGATATACTGCATTCATATCTTCAAAATCAATTTCATAACATGACTTGACTATCAAAGCAGGCATTTCTTTTTCCTTTAAATTTAAATCTTGTCTACTTGTGATCAATATGCCTTCAAAAAAACCTACTTTAGGATATTCATCCCAACCGGTTTTTGGTAAAGTTAAAATCCCCATTTCCTCAAAAATCCAATTAAAAGAATCCCGGTTTTCTGCTGCATAAGGGCCCAGGATCATTGATAACTCTCTTGCTGTACCCGGTTCCGGACGGCTAAAATTGACACCGCACTGTGGACAAACAGTCTCATGTTGGTGAGTGACATAAACTCCCGAAGCAATTAATACCGATCCAACTTCAGGAGGAATGCATGGCTTTGTTCCCCCGAAAGGAACGAATTGCACTGCTCTGTCTTTGAAACTTTCAGATAGTTGTTCCCACAAGCTATAACTAAATTTATTCAAATGGTAATAGGGATTAAAGGTACAACCACAGTGCGGACACACAGTGCGCACCGCATTAGATTCAAGAAACGGACTAACTATCAGTACAGGACCGCTGCAAACCCTGTGGATCTCCGCCACTACTTTATTTAACTCATCAGGAGCAATATGCTCCAATACATCTATACAAAAGCACAGGTCAAAAAAACCATCGTCAAAAGGTAAGGATGTAAGTTCAGCCAGACAAGGGCGCAAATCAGAAGATAAGTGTTTTAACGCTTCACTGCTAAAATCTATACCATAACCTTTCAAAGCCGGGTACCTGTTTATTAGTTCTTTCAGAATAATCCCATCACCGCACCCCAGATCAGCGATCCTTGCATCTTGCGCAAGACTTTCGCAATAAAAGCTAAGATAATTCAGAACCTGGCGCTGCAGCAGGGTAGTTTCCGAGCGTCCCCATAGCTTTTCATTTTCATAATAAGATTTAGAGCTCATTTGTTCTTTTTCCTTCATCTGTTAAGGCGCTTTCATTCAGCAGCCACCGAACCTGTCCCCTGCACATACCGAGATCAATCAAAATATCTTCAGGTTGTTCTACCTGTATTTCGTATCGCCGATCATGAAGAACATACGCCATCTTCTCGGTATCCAAGGAATAATAATTTAAAGTGGGGAAAATGCCTACGCTTACCAGATAATTACCCTTACCCAACGGCAGGTGTGGTATTTTAAGGGTACAACGACCGTGTTCTCCCCCTTTAGCCACTAAAACCCCTCGCTCTTGCAGACCTGATATGGCTTGCAAAGCAATAATCCCCATTCTATGAAAACATACTACAAATTCAACCTCCACAGGACCCTGTAGCACATGATAGTCAATATCTATAAGAACAGTCTCAAAGCTTTTAAGCAGGGATGTCTCCCCCGCCTCGTTCTTGAACGACACTTTCTTAATAACTATATTACCCCGGAATATTTCACCGGCATCATCTATATTTCCAACTGGACCAGGCAGAATCACCGAATGCTCTGTGTCACAGATATCATCATTATTACATTCTTCATTTGTAATTTTACTGCCTTGAGATGAAACAGCAAGACCCCATGTCCTGGCAATATTTTCAAGTAATGTTTGCCCTATAAAGCCATTCCATTCAACCCATACATTGTCAGACTGCGAGTGGCTATGAGATAATTCAAACTCGTGCAGCAACCTGTATACTTGTCCATCATAGATTTCAAGTCGCGCCTTTGAATGGTTATTACCCATATATTTAATCGACAAATCCATATTGCCAGTTGACGATAAACCATCAAGGTTAAAAACCGCTGCTGAACAATAGTCATTTGAAACAACTATAGAACGACTGTAAAGTCCGTCATTATGTTGCGCAGGTTTTTCCCAATGGCTAAAACTTTCATCAATTAGGACAAATCCATCGTAATCGTATGAATTATCCTGCGGCTCACCAACTTTAACAATAATTGGCTTTAGGTCAGGGCAGGATAGTTTAATTTCATTTATTTCGAGCGGCAAACCCTCTACCCATACAAAACGTAAAATAAGCTGCAGAGGATTCTCACGCAGTTTTCTCGCTAACGTTTCTTCATGAGTGTATACCATTGCATTTTTTGCCTGAATACGCTGTGCTGTTCGTTCACGGATCATCTGCGCATATCCCCTTGATACTGCAGAAGCAGGGCCTTCCATTATTTTTCGGCCGCGTTCTATCCAGATACATTTATCACAAAGCATCTCAACACTAGCCATATCGTGACTGACAAAAAGTACGGTGGTACCTGTCTCGCCAGTCAGTCTTTTCATCTTGTCAACACATTTGCTGGCAAAGTATGCATCTCCAGCTCCAAGCACCTCATCAATGATTAAGATATCCGGTTCGATGGCAGTTGCTGCGGAAAAAGCCAGCCGGGCATACATCCCAGCTGAATATGTCTTTATTGGCTGCTCGATGAACTCACCAAGCTCAGCAAACTCGACAATCTCCTCTTCCTTTTGAACTATCTGCTCAGAGGAGAATCCCTGGTAAGACAATGAAGCACGGATGTTTTGTCTACCGGTAAACTCAGGATGAAAACCTGTCCCCAGTTCCATAAGAGCCTGAATGCGCCCGTTTACTTCGATCTTCCCCTCGGTGGGTGAAACATTGCCTATAATAATCTTCAATAAAGTACTTTTCCCTGCCCCATTACGTCCAACAATACCTATCCTTTCACCCTTCTTGATTTCCAGATCCAGATCTTTTAAGGCCCAAAACTCCTGGTAATAATTCTTTCGCCAAAAATTTAGACCAAAAGCGTCAAGAATCTTGTCCATCGGCCTTTTATATAGCTTGTACATTTTACCCAGTTTCGATATTGTTATAGCAATATCAGACATTATCCGCAAACACCCGCTTCATTTTCATAAAAAACCAGTATCCAAATATAAAGGTAAAGAAAGAAATGAACAGTAAAATCCAAAAAATATTTCCTCGCGGGAAATGACCCAGCATTAAAACGTCCTGATAAGAAACGATTAAGTAATATACAGGATTAGCGGCTAAAAATGGCCGCATTTCAGGCGGAATCATATCTTCTGTATACGCAATCGGACTTACCAACATTAAAAAAAGTATTAAAACTGAAACGATATTTTGAAGATCACGGGCATATACATTTACACTTGACAATATCCAGATTAGACCTGATGAAAACAAAATCTGTAATATCCAAATAATAACAAGGAAAGGCGCCCATAATGTCCATTTACCCAGTATCCCCAAGACAATTAATAACATGAACAATCCAGTTACCTGTGTGCATTGTGCAGCCAAAACGGACTTAACCGGGACTAATTCTATTGGGAAAAGAGTATTTTTCATCAGGTTAGCGTTAGATACAATAGAACCCACTCCCATACTAAGAGCCTCAGAAAATCCCAAAAAAGGAATTAGACCGCAAAATATTAAAACAACATACTCATTTGAATTAAATAAATGAAATTTTACTTTGAAAACAAATATGTATACTGCAGCATAGGCGCCGAGTAATAGTAAAGGATAAAAAAATAGCCATAGCATACCCAGAACAGAACCGGCAAAGCGGGCTCTTACATCATTGACAGTGGTTTGCCAAAGCAGTTTTCTATATTTATAAAGCAAAGCAAACGGCGCTAATATTTTCATAATTCCTGAGCGCCAACTAATCTATTGACTATCTTTTCTGAGGCATCGCCGTTTCCGTATATACCCGTGCCGCAGATAATTTCATGTCTGCTCTTCCCAAGGTCAGTAAAGGCCTCTATAATCCTCTTCTTTGACGCTCCGCAGATAACATTTGCCCCGCATTCCACAGTCTCCACCCACTCGGTCTCTTCCCGGAGCGTTATACAAGGTGTGCCTACAAAAAAAGCTTCTTTCTGAACTCCGCCGCTGTCTGTCAGGATCACCCCGGCGCTGCATTCCAGTTCAATCATTTGCAGATAAGGCACCGGTTCAAGCAATTTGACGCCTTCGGCCACCCTTATTCCGTAGCTGTCGAGGCACTTACGCGTCCTGGGATGCAGCGCCACTAAAACTGGTGATTGTCGTGCAATTTCACCGAAAGCCCTGAATATTTCCCGAAGGGCATCAGGAGAGCCGGTATTCTCAGCGCGGTGTACAGTGGCCAGAACAAAGCCCTTTGTTTCCAGCCCCAAAGCGGTTAAAGCGGAGAAACCGTTTCCTGTTTTCGACCGGTAATAAAGCATACAGTCAAACATGACATCACCGATTTGATATACCCCTTCCAAGACACCCTCGCGTTGGAGGTTCTCGACTGCTGTTACCGTGGGGCAGAAGAGCATTTTTGAAACATGATCCGTCAGTACCCGGTTTATCTCCTCCGGCATCTTTCTGTTAAAGCTCCTTAAGCCCGCTTCAATATGGGCCACGGGTATATGTATTTTTACCGCCGCCAGAGCCCCCGCCAGGGTAGAGTTGGTGTCTCCGTATACCAGCGCCCAATCCGGCTTTTCATCTTCGAGAACATCCTCAATAGCTTCAAGCATCCTGCCTGTTTGCCGTCCGTGGGAATCCGACCCGATTTCCAAATTATAGTTTGGCGCGGGAATGTCCAACTCTTCAAAAAACACCTGGCTCATGTTGTGATCGTAATGTTGTCCGGTATGGACAATTATTTCTTCTATTTGATTTGCCCGTTTCCCGGAGTTATACTTTTTAATTGCCCTCGAAACCGCCGCTGCTTTAATAAACTGCGGACGGGCGCCTACTACTGTTACTAATTTCATATGCCAATCCTGTTAAAATCCTTTTTCGCGGTAAAATTGTTTCATCGTCTCGACAACGTATTCCTGCTGTTCGGAAGCAAGTTCAGGGAATATCGGCAGGGATATGACCTCGCCGCAGGCTTTCTCGGCCTGGGGGAAATCACCCATCCTATAGTTTAAGGAGGAGAATGACGGCTGCAGATGAAGCGGCAGCGGATAGTATATAGCTGATCCTGCTCCTCTTTCATTTAAAAAGGCCTGAAGTTTATCCCTGTCGGGAACTCTAATTGTGTACTGGTTGTAAGTATGGTACGCGTTATCAATTGTACGCGGCAACTTTACTATCTCTTCCAGTCCGTGTTGTTTGAACAGCTTCATGTAATTTGCAGCCAGACTGTTTCTGGCTTCTATCCACTGATCAAGGTATTTCATTTTAACAACCAGCACTGCCGCCTGAATCTCGTCAAGGCGGCTGTTTATCCCTACAACCTCGTGAAAATACTTCTTCCTGCTTCCATGAACCCTGAGCATTTTTACTTTTTCAGCCACTTCCGGATTGTTGGTTACAACCATTCCCCCGTCGCCGAACCCGCCGAGATTTTTTGTGGGGAAGAAACTTAAGCATCCGGCGTCGCCAAAAGAGCAGGATTTTTGCCCGCCGTACAAAGAACCCATAGCCTGGGCAGTATCCTCGACAACCCTCAAGTTGTGTTTAACGGCAATTTCCATTAAGGGCGCCATATCCGCAGCCTGTCCATATAGATGCACAGGCATTATCGCCCTCGTATTTTCAGTAATTTTTTCCTCAAGCAAATTTACATCAAGGTTGAACGTATCCGGGTCGATATCCGCAAAGACCGGAACCGCCCCTGCCCTTATTATCGATCCTGCGGTAGCAAAAAACGTGAACGGCGTGGTGATCACTTCATCCCCAAAACCCACACCGCAGGCAAGTAAAGCCAGATAAAGCGCGTCGCTCCCGTTGCCGACGCCAATACCGTACTCTACACCCAGGTACCGGGCGGCTTCACGTTCCAGCTTCTGAACATTTTCCCCGAGAATGAACGAGCCTTTTGTAACAACCTGCCCGATAACTTCATCCAATTCTTCTTTTATTTTCATAGTCTGACTGGCCAAACTAAACTGAGGAACCTTCATGGTCTGACTCCTTTAGTCTTATTGATGGAAAGAATATCAAATATCCGGCTTAAATCCGCAGCTGCGGCATTGCTCACCAGGCGCCAGCCTTTCACCGCAAACACAAACCCAGCCAACCTGGCGCGCAGGATTGCCTATAACCAGCGCATGATCCGGTATATCTTTAGTTACGACCGCTCCTGCGCCAATCATGGCGTATTTTCCAATTTCAATTCCGCAGACTATGGTAGCGTTAGCCCCAATAGAAGCGCCCCGGTGAATAATCGTCTTAATGTACTGATCCCGGCGTGAAACATGACTTCTGGGAATTTTAACATTTGTAAACACCATGGACGGCCCTAAAAAAACGTCGTCCTCACAGGTAACTCCGGTATATACTGAAATATTGTTCTGTATTTTAACATTGCTGCCGAGCGCAACACCGGGCGCCACAACCACATTCTGCCCTATGTTGCAGCGGGGACCAATCACAGCGCCAGTCATGACGTGGCTGAAATGCCATATCTTAACCCCTGCGCCGATGCTGCAGCCTTCGTCTATAACCGCTGTGGGATGGGCGAAATAGGAGGCTTCTTCCTTTAGCCCGCCGACTTTTACCCAGTTTCCCTTATCCAGAAGCGATTTCTGCCCGGCAGACAGTATTTCCAGCACACGCAAGCCCTCCCACCCGTCTGTTTCCGGCGCCTGGCGGCTGTTTACCGCTTCTATAAAAGCAAGACATTCCTGTCTCAACGGTTCATCGCCGGCGACTTCCAGCATTTCGGGATTATTGCGGACCGGCTCCGGAATCCCGTTTTTCCACTGAACGGGCTCCTTAAAATATAATAGTTTTTGTTCCCTGGCGGCGGTGTCGTCAAAAACGAGCATGCCTTCACTTCCCACCACCACAACCTTCTGTTCTTTTATAGGATACAGCCAGCTGGCCAGTACGCTGGCGCGCAGATTATTATCAAATTCAAGCTGCAGGCATACCGTATCATAAATTTCCGGCCTTAAGCCGGCTGTTCCTGCGGCGGATATTTTAGACGGCATGTCCCCGACTAAAGATAAGATCAGCGAAATATCGTGGGGGGCAAAGCTCCACATTACATTTTCTTCACTCCGGAACTTTCCCAGGTTCAAGCGGTATGAATAAATATGGTGGATTGAGCCTGCCAGACCCGACGCCACAGCCTGTTTTAGAACGATACCCGCAGGATGGTAGTGAAGTATATGTCCCACCATAAGGATCTGCTTTTTTTCCCCGGCAAGCAGGCACAATTCTTTCCCTTCCTGCACGGAAAGACAAAGCGGCTTTTCAACAAAGACATCCTTGTTTTCACGCAAGGCACGAAGGGCCAGCGCATAGTGATTCGCCGCCGGCGCGGCGATGACTACCGCGTTAATATCCGGATCCTTGAAAACCATATCAACATCCGGGGTTGTTTTCACGTTATTATATTGCTGTTTTAATTCCCCAAGTGTCTTTTCCGATGTGTCGCAGATTACTTTTAGCACACCCAGGTTATAAAAATTGCGTACGAGATTTTTCCCCCAATAACCAGCGCCTATTACAGCCGCCTTAAAAGTCACCTAGTTTTCCTCCCAAGCACAGGTTAGATTTTGTAATACTCTCCGTTTACCGGCAGCATGCCCATCCGGAAAATGATATTGCGCGTATCCAGTATCCTTTTCGCTTGTTCGCAAATAACTTTGTAATCGATGTTGCTGTGGTCTGTAGTAATAAGAATAAGATCAGCCTGCTCAACGCGCTCCGGCGTCAGCTCCAGCGATTTATGGGAAATACTTTTTATTTTGATTGAAGGGATGTACGGATCGTGATAATCCACAATTGCACCCAGGATGATCAGCCTTTCCATGATTTCCAGGGCCGGTGACTCCCGCCAATCGTCAATGTCCGCTTTGTAGGCGATTCCTGTTAAAAGCACCCTGGCGCCTTTGACGGCTATTTGTGAAAAGTTTAAAATATGCATGCACTGGTCGACAACATATTTAGGCATCTGCCGGTTTATCTCCCCGGCGACCTCGATAAGCCTGGTCTCCAGGCCAAATTCTTTTGCTTTATAAGTTAAATAAAAAGGATCGATAGGAATACAGTGCCCCCCCAAACCGGGTCCGGGATAAAAAGGCATGAAGCCATATGGTTTTGTTTTCGCAGCCTCAATTACTTCCCAAATATCTATATTCATCTTTTTGCAAAGGATAGCCATCTCGTTAACCAGTCCTATATTTACCAGGCGGAAGATGTTTTCCATGAGCTTTTCCATCTCCGCCACCCTGGGTGAAGTAACCCTCCATACGTCAGCTTTCAAGACGGCCAGATAAAATTGCGCAGCAAGCCTGGCGCAATCTTCAGTTATACCGCCCACCACCTTGGGAGTATTTTCAGTTTTAAATTCCTGGTTGCCGGGGTCAACTCTTTCCGGTGAATAAGCAAGAAAAAAATCCCTGCCGCAACTCATTTCTCTGGTCAAGGGTCCTGTTTCCTGAAACTCCCGCAGCAGCTCCGGCACATCCTGCCAGCGCCCCTCCAGGATAGGCAGCAAAACTTCCTCAGTGGTGCCCGGATAGGTTGTGCTTTCCAATATAACAAGTGTCCCTTCGGATATATTATTGGCGACCTGTTTTGTAGAATTGATTATGTAGCGCAAATCCGGCTGCAGGTGCTTATCTAGCGGGGTCGGCACGCAAATGACAATTATTTCTACGTTCCGGAGTTCGCCGAGATCGCTCGTGGCTTGTAAGAATCCTCCGGCAACCAGTTTTTTCATTTTACTGCCGACAACATCTCCTATGTAGTTAATCCCCTGGTTGACAAGCTCGACGCGGTTTCTTTGAACATCAAAACCCTGCGCATGAAAACCGGCTTCGGCTATTGTCGCCGCCAGCGGTAAACCCACATAGCCAAGTCCAATTATACCCACCCTGGCCGATTTGTCTTCTATCTTTTTATTAAGCTTAGCTACACCTGGAGATTCCACTTCATTCCTCACTACTCTCATGCTAAACTTGTTAAGCTCCTTGTATGGTCATCCTTAATTAATCAATTGTTCCATACCACGTAAAAAACCTCAAAGCACTCCAAATATTCAGTATACTCCCAAATCCACCAATCAGTCCAGCCCGCAGATAAAGACTCTTCCTGAGCCTGTCGTCGCCGGCCGGAAATATTTTGTTTTAGTCTCTGTTCCCAAACGCTGCGAGAAAAGAGTCACAGTAGATTTCCTTATTTAAAATGACCTTGGAGGCGGCAACCGCCTTGAGCAGTTCATCATCATCGAGGTTTACAATGGCCGCGTCCAGACCGGCCGCCATACACATAACCAGGAATGTGCGGTTGAGCAGGCCTCGTTCGGCGCATCTTTGTGAAACGTTGCTTAAACCCAATGCCGTACGCGGCGGCGGATCAGCAAGCGTTTTGATCCAGCGGATTGCCTCGATTACCTCGGGACAGTGCTCCTGCCCGACGTTGCAGGGCAGGACAAGCGGGTCCAGGTACAGATCTTCTAACGGAAATCCGCCGGCGTCTGCATTAACGATAATCTCCATAGCCAGTGCCGCACGATCCCCGGCGCTTTTAGGCACGCCTTTCTCATTCATGGCCAGACCGATTAGCGCCGCTTTATATTTTAAAGCCATGGGCAAAAAGATATCTATCTTCCACTGGTCGGCTGTCGTAGAGTTAATCAGCGCTTTTCCCCGGTGGGCCTCAAGGCCTGCCTGTATTGCTTCCGGGTTGGTGGAATCGAGGCAGCACGGCAGATCAACAGCATCCTGGGCAACCCTGACCAGCCATTCCATGGCGCCCGGCTGATCCTTTGCTTCCAGCGAAGGGCCCGTGCTTATATCAAGGTAATCGGCCCTGCGCTGATACTGGCGCATCGCCCAACGCCTCACAGGTTCCGGATCCCTGCTCAGAATTGCCTCCCGAATATCTCCAAACATGCCGTTAATGCGCTCGCCAATTAAAATCAAAAACGCCGCCCCCTCTTTTTTGCTTATCAGATTATCACAGCCATATTCTATTCTTCCATCAGATTTTTCATATGAACAAGAAACTGCTTCAAAGACCCGGGGTGCCTCATGACCATAATTGATCCCCCCGCCTGAGCCAGTGTTGCCGCCGTGACAACCTCCCATAAGACCGCACGCCTGGCCTGGTCTCCCCATTCGGGAGTTTCTTCAACCGGGCTGCTGGCTTCTTTTGTCTTCCAGACCTCCTGCCCAATCTGGCAGAACATGGGCATGGCCAGCATTTTATCCCCGGACAGCCCGCTGATCCTGATTCTTTCCATGATTGAGTAGGCGTACTCCAGCCCGTAGCCCAATGACCCCACAAGAGGGTCTATGACAATGCGGTTTGAAGGCAGGCCCATCTCGGTAACCAGAATATTAAGCTGTTTAGCGATATTTATATCCAGGGGGTTTGAGACAATCAGGTTATGTCCGTGAACTATACAGGAGGCGGTTATTGTCTTGTAACTATCCTGTTTGGCGCACCCGACCAGGCAGTTTCTTCCCTCCAAAACCTTGCAGACTTCGCCAATGACCTGAACATCCTTTTCTTCTACTCCGCAGCCCATGATAATCAGCGGAACTTTCACAGCATCGGCAACGGCCCTGGCCGTTTCAGCGCATTGGGCGGGGCTGCTGTCCAGGTTGTCGGGGTGGGAACCGGCCAGGGTAAGACAGATTAAATCCGCGCCGTATTCTTCGCACTTCCCTGCCCAGGCCGCCGGATTGCTCATAACACCCTTAAATTCGGAAGTCAATATTTCAGGCCACTGCTTTGGCTCAATGTCCCAAACCTCCAGGGCAACCAGCGGCCTGTTCGGCGTCTCCCCTTCAAAAAGAAGAAAAGGCAGCGTACTGTCACCGCCGGCTTTTACCGTGTGCGGATCTGTGCCTATAACCACCTCGTTGATCCTGTTACTGTATTTTTCTTTAATAATATTTACAGCCACATTCATTCTCATCCTCTTTAACAATTATCGTTAATTATCGTTTTGGACATAATCCCGGATACAGCTTTAACGACAGGCGATTCATCGGGCAGTTCAAACAACGGCCTTCCGACAAGGTCAAAATCAATAACCTGTTCGTCTTCGGGAATCGTTCCGATCAGCTTCAGGCCGGTTTTGACGATCTCTTCTTTCAGCAGTTCCCCGAAATCCCCGGCGGCTCTGTTGACAACAAGGTACATATCCCCGACGGCGAGGTTCAAGCTCACTACAAGTTCTTTGATCCTCTTCGCCGACCGGGCGCCCCTGACCGTCGCATCGCTTGTAATGAACAGAACGTCCACATTGTTCGTGGTCTGCCTGCTTAAGTGCTCCATACCAGCCTCGTTGTCCATAACTATATATGGATAATTTGAGCTTAGCTGCTGTATAAAGTTCCGCAGGAGGTTATTGACATAGCAGTAGCATCCCTGTCCCTGCGGAGCGCCCATAACCAGCAGGTCAAAGTCATCCCCCTCGGAGAGGGATTGGTGGACACAGTAGGCAAGATAACGCTCCCTGGTCATACCGGCCGGCAGCGGTTCGAGACTGTTGTTAATCCCGGGCATTTTTGAAGAAATTGTCTGATCGCCAACCTTGATGCCCAGAGCCTCATTCAGATTTGCATTGGCGTCGGCGTCCGCCGCCAGGACAGGTTTCCTGCCGGATTTGATCAACTGCCTGATTAAGAGCGCGGCAAGCGTTGTCTTGCCCGTTCCTCCCTTTCCGGCGACTGCTATTGTAAACGGCATATCCATACTCCTTACTTGAAATTTACAGACGGAAACAGGTTTAAATCCGTATGCGGAAGAAAAAGGGCGGAAATAAACTCATCATAGAAGGTTTTACCTGCGGCCAGTTCCAAATATGTTACCTTTCCCGACAGTTCTTCAAGTTTCCTCCGGGCTGATTTTGAAAGCAATACCTGCACAGCCCCTTTCAAGGAACTGTTGCCAAGGTAGGCATACCTGTCTTCCGGCAGGTCGGGCAGCATACCGGTTGCAACCGCCTGCCTGATATTCAAAAAACGCCCGAAGCCTCCGGCAAGGTAAATCCTTTCGATGGCTTCAACCGGCAGGCCGACTGTTTTCAGCATTGACCGTATTCCGGCAAACACCGCCGCTTTTGACCTGATCAGGTTTTTTATTTCCGTTTCTGAAATAGTTATTTCCCGGTTATTCAACCCGCCGGCTAAAATAAATTCTGGTCCTTCGTCCCCTTCCCTGAACCGGCGGTTTTCAGGTTTAAAAATAAATTTGCCTGCCCGATCAATAACGCCTTCCCTGTAAAAACAGGCCAGGCAGTCAATCAGACCGGAACCGCAAATTCCCGACGGCGGCGCATTGCCGACTGTCCGGCACTCCACCCGGAAACCCTTTTCCGATATAAAGACACGCTCAATGGCGCCTTCGGCAGCCGGCATGCCGTATCTTATTCCGTTGCCCTCAAAGGCCGGCCCTGCGGAACAGGAACAGGCGACCAGCCACTCCCTGTTTCCCAAAACCATCTCCCCGTTGGTTCCCACATCTATAAAAAGAGCGATTTCCTCCGCCTCGGCCATGCCTGTAACAAGCACGCCCGCAGTGATGTCGCCCCCAATGTAGCTGGAAATCCCGGGAAGGCAGTGAGTCCATGCGCCGGGGTTGATTTTAAGGCCGATTTCCCCGGCCCGCCCCGGCGGCGGATTATTGGCTGCCGGCACATACGGCTCCAGGCGGATATATGCCGGATCCAGGCCCAGAAACAGGTGGGTCATTGTGGTATTTCCGGCGCAAACCGCCACTTTTACGTCACCGGAAGAAATATGAAGGTCATCGAGCATGCCGGAAACCAACCCGTTGATAGTCCCCAATACGGCGCCCTGAAGTTCTTCCAGGCCATCTTTATGTTCTCCGGCGTAAATTATTCTTGAAATAACATCTTCGCCATAAACAGATTGCTTATTATAAGCGCCTCTCACGGCCGCCTGCCGGCCGCTTTCGAGATCCGCCAGGCAGGCTGCGATAGTTGTCGTGCCTATATCAACAGCCAGGCCGTAATATTTTGACTCCGAAACTTGTTCAACTTGTTCTATATATATTTCCCCGCCGGCCTCGGCCAGGGAAACGTTTACAACCCAACCGGATTCCCGCAATATACCCGGCAAAGTACGGACAACGCCCAAGCCTGCGTTTATCCGGCCATCTCCCAGCTGAAAACGCAATTCGTCAAGCAGCCTTCCAAGATCGTCTTTGGGGTCATCCAGCGACGGCGGCCGAAGCTCTACTTTTATTTTCCTGTAGAGCGGCCCGGAGAGACTTATATCCCGGCCGGATCCCGATAAAACAACCCGGCGCAGGTCTACCAGGGAACTTTCCGGTATTTCAATGACCACATCTTCTACCGGAACGCTCTGACAGGCCAGAATAAACCCGGCGGCCAATTCTTCCCCGGTAAGCCCGCCCGACAATCCCTGCCTGACCCTTCCTTCCTTAAGCAGAACCCTGCACCGGCCGCAGGCGCCTTCCCCACCGCAGGCGGCGCGTAAGGGTATCTCCGCTTCCGCTATCGCCTGAAGAAGGTTCTCGCCGTCAGGGATGGCCACTGTCTTTCCCCAGGGGATGATTTTTACGTTTCTAACCGGGGGATCTCCCAATTCACAGGTCACCTTTTTCCCCTACGCCTTTTTAAGCTATCCAGCGCCGTTTTAGAAAAGCCGGTATGCCGGACGATTCTACGGGACCCACAATCACTTCCCAGCCCGAAAGATCGTGCAGTTTTCCGCTTAAAACGGCGACCCCACCGGGTATGATCACCCTGCGGTGGGCGACTTTATCCTCAATTCCTGATTCCTTGAGCATTGCGGCAATTCTCTCCGGGGTAAACTTGCCCGCCGCCCACCCTGTAAGAACGGAAACACCGTCGGTATCAATGGGCAGGATATACGCAGGCACGCGGGACGCCTCCACATCCGAGGCGACGCAAAAATAGGTAAGTGAAAAATTCGAGGTCACCAGAACCGGCGCCGAATCATCCGGGGAACCGATTTCATAAATCCTGGAGTCAACAGCGGCAGGTTTCTGCGGATCAGTAAATATGTTCAAGCGAAGGGTAACCAGAGGAAGAACAACCTCGGGATCAGCGCTGGGAAGAACAACTATTCCAGCGTATTTCGCTATGTAAACACCCGCTTCAACAACTGCCTGCAAAGGGTCCCGGCTGTTGACGGCAAAGGCAATCGTGGGATATCCGAAAGGCCGGAACCTCCTCAAAGCCTGGCGCCTGATTTGTGTCTGATCGGCGAGAACCTGCCTGACGCTTCGAGCCCCCGAATCAAGAACCAACTGCCTGTGCCCAAGCGCAGCCACCTTTTCGGCCAAACCGGCCAAATGATCCAGATCCCTTCCTTTTACCGCCAGGGGGACGTTGTATTTCCTGGACAGTTCTGTCATAGCCGGATAGTTTTCCTCTGTCGCCGCATAGACAAGCGGTTTTTTTGCGCCGGTTATCTCAAGCGCTTTTTCTATCGCCAAAGGATCCTCGCTGATTAATATTAAAGGAAAATTTGTATTCTCCGATACAACTTTGACGGTTTCAGCAAAAACAACCGTGTCTCCGGAATGGTTTTGGACCGCCAACAGGTTTATGCCGTGCATCTGCCCGAGCCGGTCAAAAACCAGGCTGTTTGCCTTTAATGTTTCCGCCGCCGGATTTTCGCTCTTGTCTGAAATTAAAACAGCAAGAGGCGCGGGATTGACAAAACACTTATCATGGCGGAAAAGGACGGTTTCATTCCCGGCCTGCGTCTCATTGGGCCCTGCCCCGATTTTGACAAGGGTTATTTGCGGCGCCGAGGCCGCTTCCAGTGTCTCTCTTGCCGTATCGCTCAAGTCCGGGCATTGCCCGACATCAGCCTTGGCGTTGGCCAGCGCCATGGCGAAGGCAAGGCACGTCGCCTGGCCGCATTTTTTGCAGTTTGTCTTGGGCAGCAGTTTAAAAATATCCAAACCAGTCAAGAGCATGTCTCCTTTAAAGATGTTAAATCAAATTAAAGACTCCATGTTCAGGGCGGGGTGCCCTTTTTCTTCCATGAATTTTAGAATTTCCATACTCTCTGTGCTGATTGTCTCGTCAGCTATTTGATCAAGAAAACTTCCTCCAAGTCCGGCGTTTAGCGCCGCCGCAATCATAACCGGCCGCAGCTGTTCTTTAAGAGCAAGGGGCATCCAGACCAGCCTGGCCAGTCCTCCGTCGGCAGCCACGAACTTTCCTGAGATCAGGTACGACTTGCTGATCCCCATAAAACCCGGCGCCTGGACTCCGCCGCCAATCAAGCCGGCCAGAGTTGAAAAGCTCATACCTGCCGGTGTCGGGCCGGTATATTCCCGGTTGACAACCATCAGGCCGTTGCACTCCGGAACAATGCCCAAAATGCATTCAAAACAGCCGCAGGAAGTGTGCGGGTACTCCATAATGGTATAGAGGTTTACATTTGTAATGGTGTGCTGGGAGTTTTTATAGACAAAATCATTAAATGATTCCCATTGCCCCTTCTTTTCGTCAACTAAACCCTCTTTCCGGATAGGCTGGTTGACACCGAAAGGGTTGATCTCACAAGCCGCCCTGGCGTCCAGCCAGCTTACAGCCCCGCACAGCCCCGCCCGTTCGGGCGAGATAATGCAAACATGGGTCGGGGCGAATGACTGGCAGAGCAAGCATGAAAAAAATGTGTCGACCGTATCGTCACTGAGCATCCTCAGGCGTTCGTCCCTCTTTTTATAATAATCCCGTGCGTTTTCACGCAGTTCAAGGACTTTTTTCTCTTCGGTATAGATAGACACTTTAACGCGGTCAACTATGGCGGGAAACTCGGCCTTCAGCCTGGCGATCAGGATATTGCCCAGGTGTTTTAAGCGAAATCCTTTATTATAGGCGTCTCTGCTGATGCGGACCCAGATTAAGTCGCGCTGCGCGACATGCCATAAACCTTCGCCGTAATTAATAAAGTAGTGCATACGCCGCTCCAGGACAGGCTCGAAGTCCTTCTGCATTTTCCTGCCGAATACATCAACTACAATGCCAAGAGGCAGCGCGCTTCCCGGTTTTACATCGTCAATGTCCGGCCCGGTAAGCTCAACCCGGCCGTCAATAAAACTTTCTGCTTCCTCAACCATCCTGACCAGCTCAAAACCAGGTGTCCTGCCTCCGCCGAACTCTACCTGAGCGTCTTTGCGGCGGACGCTTTCACCCTCAAAGGTGTGCCCGACCAAAATCGGGGCATCCACACCAACCGCAGTAATTTTAATGCCGCGCAGTTCCAGGCAGGCTTGTAATATTTTATCATAATCGGGAACCGAAATAAACCATTCCGGTATTTGCCTGTCCTCCGGCAAAGCCTGATCTGTAACAACCGGAATGCCTATGTTGATTGCGCCCATGGCCGCGGCGGTTTTTACCGGGTCAGGCGCGCCCAGATAAAGCGCGAAAGCCCTGATCCTCCTGCGCTGGTAATCACGTTGGGAATCTTTTTGCCCGGCCGGGACCCTGCCGAACATCATCCCCGCCCGAAGAGCAAAGTTGGCCGCGTGTATAAGCTGCGTAAAACTGCCCAGCGGGTAAGCCATGAATTCCACGCCCAGCTTGACTCCTTCAGAAAGGAGCTGATCGCACACTTCGTCGCACAAAAAAATCATTAAACCGGCTTCCATCAGCTTCCGGACAACCCCGGCGATCGCCCGGCTGTCCCTGGCCCGGCCGAAAATTATGGCCTCGCCGGGAATGGTCCAGTCAACCATCTTCACTCCGCAGGCGCGAACGACCGGGTCGCCTATAAAACCAGTCCAGGGGGGGGTATGCGGCGGGGCTTCCGGTATTTGTCTCAGATACCTTACCGCCTCAATAATCTCCGCGGCATACCAGGTCGTCTCTCCCCACCGCCTTGCATTGGCAAAAGTCAGATCACAATGCATGAGCGGCCGCTCATGGTTAAGCAGGGGCATACAATCACCAAGGGATTTAATTTCCTCCCCGCTCAGGCTGTGGATAACGGGGAGGAAATAAGCGGTATCAGGAAAACCTACTGGATGATCAATGCCATATTCGCCGATAGCCTGCTTAAGAACTTCTTCAGCCAGATCCAAGGCGGCGACTGCCCCCTGACGGGCCTCCAGAAATAACTTTTCAGGAAACCTGCCCGTGCGGACAGCTCCATTGTAAATCTGATCGAAACCAGAACTTTCAGGCATTTTTTCACCCCTTGCCATTAAAAAACTCTTTTATACGAAAAAGCCGGTCACTTGACACCGGCCTTTGATTTCTTCACCGTCGCCTTTTCTCCACAACCAAAAGCCTCTGTGGATTATAGCTCCCGCTGTTTTGCATTAATGAAATTTTATTATACCCCCCTTAAGTTGTCAATATTTCTTGAAGTACAACCCTTTCACAAACAAGGAAGCAAAATGTACGTCCCCTTGCTTCCAAATGTACGTCCCCTTGCTTCCCTAACCCTTATTCAGCATCCGGGAGAACATGACCACCGCTTCAGCCCTGGTTGATTTCTTCTGCGGGCCGAAGGTATTGTCCGAGTAGCCCTCAATTAGTCCCTCAGCAACCGCTATGCTGACCATGTCCTTTGCCCAACCGCTCACAGCCGATTTGTCAGCGAAGGCGAGTTCACCGGACTGTTCTTTATCCTTGCCCAGAGCCCTGACAAGAACGGCGGCAATTTCCTGCCTGGTTATATTTTCATTTGGCTTAAAACTGCCGCCCACGTATCCCTTCATCAGATCTCCGCTGCAAACAGTCTCAACATAGCTGCAGCACCATGAGCCGGGGTTGATATCTTTGAACGATGGCGCTGCGGGTTTGACTTCCTTGAGATCAAGCGCCCTGACCAGCACGGCGGCAAATTCTGCCCTGCTAATGTTGTTGCCCGGGAGAAAGGAATTATCCGCATATCCTTTGATATACTCCTTGGAGGCAAAGTCTGCAATCTCATTGTAAGCCCAGTGGGAAGGAGAAACATCCTTAAAAATAAGTGTTTCCGCTTTAGGTTCGACCATTACCGCAAATTTGGAAAAATGAGTTACCTGTATCGTCACAGTATGGGTAACCTCGTTTACAACTCCGCCCAGACTAGCCCAGGATTTGGTTGCCGGATCGTAAACACAGATTATGGGTACTTCTCCGGAAGCCAATTTTCCAGGATCATACTCCAGGATAATCGTGACCGGCTTGTCAAACTGCTGGCCGGAAGGACCGAACTCATATATTTCACCGGCCAGCTTAAAAGTTCCGGCGTCTGCAGCTTCGTCACTATTTATCTTTTCAATTGTGATATCTATGTTTTTAGTCAAGGCGCCTTTTGGAATATCAAGAATTGCTCCTCCCTTGATGACCTGTCCGCCCTCAGCGCCTGTCCGGTTGTTCGCCGGCGGCGCAGCAGACCCGCCGCCCCCTCCGGAATTACTGCCGGAATCATTATCCGTGCCGAAATATAATTGTTTTATCGCTTCGTACAGCGGCTTAAAATCTTCCGGCAATTCCTTTTTTCCGCTTACTATATCTCCTATGTCTGTAAAACCGACGCCATAATCACTGGAAAGAACGCCTATCAAAGCGTCAGTCACCTGCTTGTGGTCCGAGATCAAGCTGAAGAAAGATTCAAACAACTTCTGAGCAAAATTATTTTTATTTAGCAAACCTTGTTCCGACTGATCCCGCATGTAAGCATCCACATCAATGATCCAGGCGAGCATTAAACCGTCAGCATCCTCCTCGGGAGTACCTTGTGTAACCATTTCATCTTTAAGCTGGTTAAAAAACAATGCATATGAATTTTTCAAGTCCGGGTACGCGTCAGTAAGCGTGCCGGACTCAGCTTTTATTGGAAAATAGGCTAACAAAACCAGCGCCAGGCACAAAAATACTCTGATCGGCAAACTTTTGCTTATCCTTCTGTAAAACAAGTTTTTTCCCTCCATTTGTTTTAAAACATGTGTGCAATATAATAATTTACTTAATGGTTAACATCCTGAAAAATTGATTTCCATCAGTAAGGTCAACTGCCTACACGCTTAATAATCGCCTTCTATAAATACAGGGGGACGAATCTGTGTATTTTTTTTCTATCCCATAGTCAGCTTCGTTAACGAGGAAGCAAAATGTACGTCCCCTTGCTTCCCCCGTCCCCTTGCTTCCCCTTGCTTCCCGACAGCAGGCGGTCAGAAAATGATGCGCAAGGCCAAGCCTGCCGTTAACAGAAGCCCAAAAATGGTATTGGTTAGAGCAACATCTTTCATCCCCGGCATCATTTCAATTGGCAGGGTTTTTCCCTTAAAACTGCGTACCGCATTGGACGCCTTGGGGATACCGGACAGTACCAGCAAAGTCCACGGCGTTATTAACTGGAGCAGGACAAGTCCTATTATCCACAGGAAGGAAAGAATAAGCATCCCGCCTAAAAACTTGACTGCTCTTTCATGTCCTAAAAGGATAGCCAATGTATGCCNNTCCAGATCGCGGATATTATTGCTCATTAAAATCGCCCCGGTAAGAAGAAAACTGGGGACAGAAATCAAAAAGCAATTTAAAGTTACGGTACCAGTTTGAATGAAATAGGAAAGAAGTACAATTCCTGTGCCCATAAAGGTTCCGGCAAACAATTCACCCAAAAAAGTGTAGGCGATCGGATAAGGGCCACCGGTGTAGAGATATCCTACAGCCATACATACGGCGCCGATCAACGCCACACACCAATTGCTGCTAATACAAATATAGGCGCCTAAAAGAGTGGCGACGGCCAGACAGGCCAAAGCAAGATATAAAACAGTATTTGCCTTTATCCCGTCGTTTGTAATTGCTCCGGCAATGCCTACAGACTCTGCGGTATCTAAGCCCCGTTTGAAATCATAGTATTCATTGAACATATTGGTTGCTGCCTGGATTAAGACGGACGCTGTCAACATAGCCCCCAAAAGCCCTAAATGTAGGTGGGCGCTATCCAAATAGGCCAATGCAGAACCAATGAGCACAGGGACAAAGGAAGCTGTCAGTGTATGCGGACGGAACAACCTCCACAGAATATTTTTTCCGCCCGTTTTCCGGCTGGTATATACTTTTATTCCAGGTGTTGAGTGTTTTAATTCCAGTGACATTGATTAATTGCCTTTAAAAAGCATCTACGCTTTTAATTTGGGTTAAGAACAAATTACTCCCCAATCAACTATTACATAAAAATTTGTTTTACGCAATTGTTAATTAAGTAAAACGATACTTTTTTAAGGTTCCCCGATCGTGCCTAAAAAATAACATTAATCATACCCTCTGGACAG
>DIEU01000051.1 GCA_002418775.1 Firmicutes bacterium UBA5766 | reverse complement strand
CTGATTATTGTTCATTGTAGTGTTATTTGTCCCTGCCTGATTTTTATTATGCAACGCGTTCGGGAATAGGAGTTAAGGACAAGTCAAAACCTGTAAAGCTGTAAGTATTATCTTTAATTACACCGGCCAAAACAAAACATTTTTTACTTCTATTTTTCGCTGCTGATATCTTTCTTTGTTGTTCGTCAGCTTTCTCTGTGTCCTGCCGTAGCCCAATATGATAACCATAATATTGCAACTCTGGAAGTTCTTTAGGGTTCATAATTAATTAAGGTTTAGTTAGAATCTGGCAGGGAAAAGAATAATATTGTCGAATAAATAAAGTAAATTTTTACTCTTTAATAGAAAATATCATTGTTCTTTTCATGAAGAAAGGCAGGACAAAAATAACAAAGGATGCAGGAGGAAGTTAAAAAAAACGGCGGTTTTCTGCTTGGTTTCAAAATTGCCGCCGAGGGGATATTATATTCAATTCGCACGCAGCGCAACATGCGCATTCATTTTGCAGCCGCCGCGCTCGTTTTATTTTTAGCCGCTCTTCTGCATTTAAGCAAATCAGAATTCATTTGCCTGTTATTTGCTATTTTTCTGGTCTTGGTTGCCGAAATGATCAACTCAGCCATAGAATTAGCTGTTGATCTTCACAGCCTGGAATATCATCCTCTAGCCAAGGCAGCCAAGGATGTAAGCGCCGGGGCTGTTTTACTGGCAGCGGTCTGTTCGGTGGTCATCGGCATCTTAGTTTTTTATCCCTACCTGACCTGTCAAAAATAAGCGTAAAATAATATCTCGAGATAGGTTTTCCTGTTTCCAGGGCATTTGCAGAAGTTGACAATATGACAACAAGCATTATTCCCGGCGGCAAGATTGCCTCCTGCGCTCACACAGGGCCTTATCCCGGTATTCCAAGAGCTTACCTGTTTCTTTCAGATTGGGTGAAAGAAAACGGGTATGAAACAAAAGATGTTGTCTATGAGATATACTTTAACGACCCGGTTGTAACACCGCCACAGGAGTTAACCACGCAGATCTTTTTATTTCTTAAATAGCTGTGGTTCACCAACAAAGCCTAAAAAAAATAACCCCCGCAATAAAACGGAGGCTGAATCAGGATTCCGGGAAAAACTTTATTTCATCACCATCACCGAGGTTGCCTTAACAAGGGCGCTGACATCGTCGCCCACTTTTAATCCCAACTGTTTTACTGAACCTGTCGTGATGATCGAACACATCTCCTGTCCGCTCACATCAAGAATGACCTCGGAAGTAATATTGTCTGACTTAATTTCTTTTACCCGCGCTTTCAACTGGTTCCTTGCGCTTAACTCCATAGCCAACCACCCTTTTGCTTTTATTTTTATATTTTGTGCAATAAATGAAATTTTTAAACAGGCGGCAAGAAAAAGAACCCCGAAGGGCTCTTTTTTAACACAGATTAACGGTGCTAAAAATTAAGATTTTTCAACACTGCAGGGGAAGCAATAGGAACCTAACACTAATAGGATCAGGATCAGGAAAATAAGAAAAGCGAAACCTCCACCACCGCCACAGTCGCCCGTAATTCCAAAGCCCATTATAAAATCCCCCTTTCGTTTTCCTGTTACATAGTATGGTTTTTATTTAGCAGGCGTTCCCAGGGGGCAAACCTATTTTTTATGATCCCCGTTTATCCTTAGAAAAAGCGCTCTCAAACTTCCTATTTTGAGGAATTCTCTAAGGCTTACCCGGGGAATTTCGATCTCTGAAAGATTTTTCTTTGCAAATGAAATGAATGGATTCTTTATATTTTTCGACCCCCGATTCATTAAAATTGAAAGTGTCAATAAGCAAAAAGAGCCCTTAAGGCCCTTATTGCATCTTAATTATAGTTTTAGCTGTTGCGGTTTCCAGGGAAAAAAGGTAATGATGCATCTGTATAAGATCAACTTCCCGGGAGCGGATTCTTGGCCGGTCCGTAGACACCGATTAATGTTGCGGCAACTATTGTCTGCGGCAGCACTTTTGAACAAAATTCAATATAGTCCGCTGACGGCGTAATTTCCAAACTTTCGGCTTTAAGGGCATAAAGGGTAAAGACATACCTGTGCGCAGCGTCCGGCGGCCAGGGCCCGGCATATCCGACCGGATAATTCGGTACTTTAAATGAAGTAATAAAGTCGCTGTTTAAATCCACCGATCCGGCAGGCAGCGCGCCGCCGGGGCTGGCGCCTTCAGGAAGGCTTATAGCCGAAGCTGGAATATTGCAGACCATCCAGTGAGCCAGAACGCGTGGAAAATTAAAAAATGCAGGAACATCAGGATCGGTTACTGTCAATGCAAAACTTTTTGTTCCTTTGGGAATGTCCTCCCAGTTTAGAGGCGGTGAAACAATATTCATCTCGGTATATTTTTCAGGGATCGCTCCCCCATTGGCGAAAGCTGAAGATTTTAGAGTAAACACTGGTTTTTTACTTCCTCCCTAATATTTAGATTTAGAAGTCCATCCCTCTGCTGCCTCTAGACTTCCCCCCCTTCTTCTTTCAATCTATTGTCATAACAAGGTTGTGCGGTTGATATCTTTTTTGTGATAAAAAGAGACAGTTTAGAGATACTAATCTTACACGACTGAAGCATCTAAACAATAGGATAAATAAAGCGCAGCTTCTTGTCAAGAATTTTCGGGAGGTTCAAAAATGTCGACGTTCAGCGACAGACTCAAGGAACTTCGAAGCTCCAAAAAATTAAGCCAACTGGATTTAGCCAGGGAAATTGGGGTTTCACAGCAGGCGGTTTCTTATTGCGAACTTGGCGAAGACATCCCCACCCTTGACGTTTTAATAAAAATTGCAGATTTCTTTGATGTGACACTTGATTACCTTGTAGGCCGCCGGGATAAGCAATAGGGTTGTCTGCCGACTATTTTTCAAAGAGAGTTTACCGCCACCTATAAAGCTAATTTATCTGAACAAGACGATTGCATAAAAACAATCTATGCCTATAATAAAGGATTATTTATATTAAATGAAGTAATAGTTATCAACCAGTAAAGTCTAACTGACAGATTAATAAGTCGGTTAATTAATTATTAAGGAGAGGATTTTATGGGTAATGATTATCGTCCGATGTGGGAATCACTCGGTCTTGACTTGGAAGCCCACGACCAGCTATTGAATGTGCTCCCGCCCACTTATGGGGATGTCTATCTTAAACAGGAAAACAGGCCGGATAAAATGGAATACTTTGATTTTGTTTTTAATGAAATTCACGGTTTGCGCATTCAGGAACTGCAGGAGCATAAGGCAAAAGGCGGCAAAGTTGTAGGAGCCTACTGTGTTTTTGTTCCCGAGGAAATCGTCCGTGCCGCCGGCGGTGTCCTTGTTGGATTATGCTCCGGTGTTGAAATAGGCTCTGCCCAAGTCGAAAAAGTGCTGCCAAAAAACATCTGTTCTTTGATTAAATCATTTATGGGGTTTAAACTGGCCAGAATTTGCCCTTATTTTGAGTGCTGTGATTTGATAGTTGGCGAGACTACCTGTGACGGCAAGAAGAAGGCGTTTGAAATTTTAAACGACTATGTTCCCGTTCACGTTTTGGAAATTCCCCAGATGAGGCGTGAAAAGGACAGGCAGTTCTGGTTTGGGGAATTACAAGATTTCCTGAAAACGGTTGAAGAGTACACAGGCAATAAGATAACACCGGAAAGTCTGCGCCGTTCCATTAAAGAGATAAACGCGAAGCGCAGCGTTCTTCTGCGTCTTAATGAACTTCGCAAAAATGATGTTTTGCCCATTAGCGGCAAAGACAGCCTGTTGATTGAACAAATCGCTATGTATGACGATGTTGATCGGTTTACCTCACAGGTAAACGGACTTTGTGAGGAATTGGAAACACGGGTCAGGGAAGGCAAGGGAGTAAATAAACCGGATTCGCCGCGAATTATTCTAACCGGCACACCAATGGCTATCCCCAACTGGAAGGTGTCTCACCTTATTGAAAGCAGCAGCGCCATTATTGTTGCCGAGGAAATGTGCACCGGGCTTCGCTATTTTGAGAACCTGGTTTCCGAAGAGGGCGAAAGTGTGGACCAGATGCTTAAATCCATAGCTGATCGGTACATTGAGACTAACTGCGCCTGTTTTACACCCAATGAAGGCAGAACGGAAGAACTTGTCAGGCTGGCGAAAGAATATAAGGCCGATGGTGTAATCAACTGTTCGCTAATCTTTTGTGACCCCTACATGATCGAAGCGAACCGGGTTGAGAAAACACTGAAAGACCATGGAATACCCCTGCTGAGAATTGAGACCGATTATGGACAAGAGGATTCCGGGCAGCTCAAAACCAGGATTGAGGCATTTCTTGAGATGATTAAAAGATAGCGGCAGATTCTTTCATTTGAAAATACAATTTAGCCCTGCTTTGTCAGCAGGGCTAATCTTTTCAGCGCCTCTAACGAAAAAGAGCAGGTCCGGTATCCTTAACGGATTGGCGCCTACCCTTTTCTTGGAGCGTAGTGCAACTTAGATTTTTTATTCCTACAGGGAGAAAAAGCCGTTTTAAAATTTCTTGTTATAAGGGCAAGGATTTCTTTTCTCTGGCTAAATCTTGCGCTTGTCCATAAGTAAAATTTTTAACTCCTTCAAGTTGCTGGTAAGATATTCCCGGAATAAAATTTAGGTTATTCAATAAAGGATAGCTGCCATTAAGATAGTTCTCCATATTACATTCTATGCCATTTAGCGCCAAAACCCTAAGACCATAAGTGTAGTCCAGGGAAACGAAACCAATAGCGGAGATGTCATGAGAAACGGCCTCTTGTACTTCACTGTTGGAATTTTTAAAAATAGCTTCAGCCGTTATTCTTTCTTGATGCATAACCTTTTTCTCAAAGGCATTTCTGGCGCTGGAACCCTCTGCCCGGGCAATTACCGTTATTTTACCCGAATTTCCTCCAACTTCGCTCCAATCATCTATTCTACCGGAGTAAATGTCTGCCACATCTTTTATGTTCAGGCCTGTAACAGGGTTGCCGGAGTTTACCACGATCGCTACCGCGTCACGGGAAAGCGATAAAAGACCAACAACAGCAAGCGCAACAAATCCAAACCCGGATTTTCTAAAGCCCAAAATAATACCTCCTTTTGTTTTTATTACGCTGCTAATATATTAGGCTAAAATTATTGAAAAAGAGTTAAAGCAAAATAAAATTTGTGTTAAATCTTTATCAACGAGCCCCTTGCTGTTGTTCGCCGGGTTTGGATTATTGTTTTTTTACAAATCGGATTCAGGAGATTCCACTTTTACAGAGTTATTTGCTGTCTGACTTTCTTCTGGTTCCTGCATTTCTCCCTTGATATGCGCAGGATCAACTTGAACAGGCGCCGGATTATCTTTATTTTTTCTGTCTGCGTCTGCCTTTACTTCTTCTCTGGCCGATTCAACAATTCTGGTAAGATCTTTTTTTATCGAACCGGCGGTTGAAGTTACGCGATCGGAAATGTCGAGTGTTCCGCGGGTGACGGCTACCACCAGGGAACGAAGAGGTCTTTTAAACAGTTTAATAGTTACAAAAGCGACAGCCGCTCCGGCAAAAAGTATGGTGTTGCGGCGTAATGCCTTTACAACCACAAGTCCCAATTCATCCAACAATTTATTTTCACCCCGCTTATTAATTTAGCTTAGTTTTCCGCCGGTTCTTAAGTAATATGTGCTGTTTTAGATAACTAATTGCTGGCAGAAACTATGGGTTGACTTCTCTGATAAATTATGCAGCATGCTTTTCCTGGTGGCTTTTCATAATCTTAACCATTATTTAATACTGAATTAAAGAAACAAGTTTATTATGGCTTAAGTAGCTTTACCCGGTAGAGGACGGCACAGGATAAAGCGGGGGCTTTCCCGGCGGGCTATAGAAGGAATGAATTCCAGGTATGAAAATCAGGAAATGAGCTTAATCATCGAATTAAAAGAGTGCGCCTGAATCTTGACCTTTGCGCTGTGTAGCGGTGTTAGGAAGAATCAGTATCGATTAAAAGGAGAGGAGTGAAGAAATGTGGAGAAGTTATTGCGTTCTCTGGTAAGGATTCTCAGAGAAAATGAGGGAGGTCTTAATGGGTTGGAAATAGTACAACGTTTCAGGGAAGAAGGCGAAGCAGTCGGTATGGATATAGTTATCTGTCTTGATCAGGCTCTATCAACAAGGGTAATTGATGTAGAGTATACTGGCGGCGCCAATTTAAAATATAAGTCGGGGTCAAGGGCGTCGCTATTTTCAGATCAGGGAATTTTAGTTAACAAAGGGGCCTGAACGGATATCTTCACACCGGGTCCTTAAAAAAATAATCAATAAGTGTTTGCCTGCTGATCTCTTAAAATGATCAGAGGCATTTTTATTTATAGGCTGTTTAATATTGGCCTGGTTTAACTGCAGGACGATTGCGCAGAGCAATTTTATAACAGGTCATGGAAAACTATGTGAATAATAGTAATATCAGGTGAAATAATAGAGATAAGAGTTAAAAGAAATCTTTTATGAAGGTGAAAAAAATGAGTCAAGATAGAATGGAAGACTTGGCTGAAGAGGAGCGGGTGAGAGCCCTGAAAGAGGATTTGAAGAATGAACTGTTGGATATGCGAGCCGGAGAGCGGAAAATTGAACATATGCCGCCGATACAGGATCGGCAAACCAGGGAGAGTCTGAAAAGGGAGATCATAAAAGAGTTGAGACATTGCGAAGAACACGAAAATGAATACGGGCGGGGGTGGGGAAAACTACCGGGGAATGACCGCCAGGATTGGGAGCAGTTAAAGAGAGAACTCGTCAGTGAAATTAGGGGGAGTATGAACTCTAGTCGGTTGGATGCGTATGACAGGCAGCTGTTAGACGTCATGCGTGATGAGATTCGCGCGGAGATGCGGGCAAACCCCAACAATTTTCACGCCCGCGAGAAAACGCGGGACATTATGGAAGAAATGCAGGAAATGGGTTATGCTCCCGGCGAGATACTGCATGCTGTGCAGCAGCTTCAGAAGCGGGGTACCATACGCTGCCGGTTCTCTGAACTGATGAATTCCCGCGAAGGCCGTGGATTTAAATGGGGCCTGGGTGCGGCAATCCTGGCATTATTGTTTTTGCCCTCGGCAGCCAAATCGCTGAAGCCTGTTACCAAGTGGGCGTTGAAGGAGACCATGGAGGCTTCCGAAAGAGTGCAGGGCATTATCTCAAATCTAAAAGAGGACGTTGAGGATATACTGGCCGAAGCCCAATTCGAGAGGTCCAGGAACATAATTGATGATGAAATCAGGACTGAGGGCGAATCTGTTCCGGCGGCTCCAAATGAGAAATAATACTTGAACAGTAAAGGGATGGGTGCGTTGAGCGCTGATGCACTGCATGACAAGCTTGTGGCGGCTTTTTCGCTGTTGAAAGAAGCAGTGGATACGACAGTGGAGATAAAGAAAAAGGAAGATGGCAGCAAGCAGGCTGCCCTTGTGTGGGAAGATTTTTTAGGCGATTTTTGGGAGTATATACGTTTGAAGAGCCGGGAATCGGGATACAATCTTTTGGCCGGGGTGTCCTTTTTCCGGTCAAAACATAATTAATTCACCATTACAAAACTGTCAATACAACGAATGCTTTAAGGAACCTCCATAATGCGAGGTTCTTTCTTTTGGCAAATAGGTAGCAAGGGGGCAAGGGACGGTTCTTGCTTGCCCTACGCCGATTTATTAAGAATATTATGAGACAAAACGGAGAAAATCTAATAATTAAGCTAATGCGGACCTATACATAACGAGGTGTCTTTAAACTTGGCTCCTGAATCCAAGAAGTGGCGTTACCACTATGTTCCCGGCCGCCTCCGCCTGACTGTTCCCGAGCTTTGCCGCAACCCTTCCGCTGCACGGATCATTGAGGATCACTTTGCTGTTCTTGCCGATGTCCAGTTGGTTGTCGCAAATCCCCTGACCGGCCGAATCCTTATCGTACACGAACCGTCAAACCGGACACTAGAGTCGGTGCTTAAAGATTTAAGCGCTCTCAGACCGAAACTCAGGCAAAAAACCAGGCCTTCCAAACGTGTAAAACAAAAAATAGTTGAACCTGAGGATATGGATCTTAAATGGCAGACTATAAACGTGGTCGGAACCGGTGGTGTGCTGGGCTTCCTCACCCTGCAGCGATCATTGACTGGCCCTTCAAGGTTCGCTGAGGCGCCAACCCTGTTTAACTTAAATGCCGCTGCAACTCTTATATCATCCTACCCCTTGCTGCAAAGCGGATTTGGATACATATTTCAAAAACTGACTATTAACCAAGACCTGCTGCTTGGGCTGGCAAGTTTCGGTCTGCTGACCCTGCGGCAAAGTCTGTTAGGCCTGACGATCCTGTGGCTGACCAACTTGAGCGCCTATTTACAGAGCCTCACCCTCAAGAAATCAAGGGACACCCTCAGTACAATCATCTCTGCAGCCCGGAAGGTGGAAGGTAAAAAGGTCGAAGGACCGGACGTAACCGCAGAGTACTTTATGGCAGCCCATGGCCAGTGGATCCCAAAAAGCGGGGAGGTTTTATCCGGGGCGGCGGTGGTTGACGAATCATCTGTAACGGGAAGTTTCATGCCGGTGATCAGGGAGCCGGGCGCGGAGGTACTGGCCGGTTCACTTATAAAACACGGACAAATAACAGTAATGTCAAAGACCGAAATGGAGCAAGCCCTGGAAAAACAGCTTGACGAGTTATTCCAGCGTTCCAGCCAGACTACCCGCAACCGCCGGGCAATAAAAAATTACGCGGAAAAAATATCGGTTATTGCCATGCTTGCTTCTGCAGGAGCATTTCTACTATGGCGAGATATTGGAAAGAGCCTGGCTATTTTACTGGCTTCCAGCCCCTCTGCGGCAAGCATATCCGTTTCTTCCGCTTTTAGGGCGGGTTTGGCCAACGCTGCCCGCCGGGGCATCCTGATTAAAGACCTGCAGGCTCTAGAGGTTTTAACGGAATGTGACGTCGTTCTGCTGGATAAAACAGGGGTTCTTACTTTCGGCCGGCCTGAAGTAGAAACTATTATTTCCCTGGACGACCGGTATACGAATGAAGAAATTACCGGTCTGGCCGCAGCCTGTGAAAAGAAACTCAGTCACCCGGCAGCAAGGGCGCTGGCGCAGCAGGCGCGTGATTCAGATTTAAAAATGGATTTAAAGGGTAAACGAAAGGTCGTACTGGGACAGGGTGTCAGGGGAGTAATTGACGGGAAGCTGGTTTTGGTAGGCAACCGCAGTCTTATGGCGATGGAAAAGGTTGATCTGAGGAAAGCGGCTTTCAAGGCCAAAAGGCTGCTCCTGACCGGGCATACAGTTACCTACGTGGCAGTGGATAATAAATTGATCGGACTCATCGGACTTAAAGACACGGTTCGTCCAAACAGTTTAAGGGTTATTGAAGATCTCCGCTCTCAAGAAATTGGGCAGGTAGGTATACTGACCGGAGATGCACAGGAAACTGCGGATAACCTTGGTCGTGAACTTGGAATTTCTGACGTCTGGGGTGAACTTTTACCCAAAGATAAAGCCAAAATAGTAGAGCAGCTGCAGGGCGAGGGAAGGATTGTATCTGTTGTGGGAGACGGGATAAACGACATACCGGCGTTTCGCCGCGCTGATTTAGGAGTTGCCCTGAGCGATAACCGTGAGGCGTTAACTCTTAAAGCCGCTAAAATCGTGATCGTAGGATCTGATCTGACAGGTTTCAACTACGCGATTCATATTGCGAAAATCAGCTCGGAAGTCGCCCGCCAGAACCTGATTTTATCGGCTGTAGCCAATATCTTCGGACTGGCTCTGGCGCTGGGAGCTTATACTAATCCATTGGCCGCGACGGTGTTAAGCAACGCAAGCAATCTGGCGGTGTTGCTCAATTCAGCCAGGCTGTTAAAAATGAATGGACACGGGGGCGCCGGGAACAGGCGCAAGGCTGGTTACAAAGAAAGAAACGCCCGGAAATATTGCCCGCAAGCAAAAGGCCAGAATAAAATAAAGCCTGTCTTGCGCAATATGTTTCCAATCCGCATCGCGCACGGCGCAATCAGCCGGATGTGGTTTGAGATGGCGCAGGAGGAAGTGATCGACGTTCTGCGTACACATCAGGAAAATGGCTTGTCGCGTGAAGAAAGCAATCAGCGATTTAAATTTTTTGGGCCTAACCTGCTGCAGGAGCCTAAAAAGCCTTCGGCCATGGCGCTGTTTTTCGGGCAGTTCCAAAACCTTGTTACCAAGCTGCTGCTTGGAGCGGGTATGGTCTCTTTTATCCTGGGCGAATTTGCTGATGGAATGGGCATCATTTTAGTTGTTGTCCTGGAAGCAGTGGTTGGCGCCATTCAGGAGCGCCGGGCGGAAGATTCTCTGGCCAATCTTAAAAAACTGGCTGCTCCTGAAGCTATAGTAATCCGCGATGGGTTGAAGCGGAAGATAGAAGCCAACTTGCTGGTTCCGGGGGACGTTATTATTTTGGAAGCTGGCTGCCTGGCGCCGGCTGACAGCCGTTTGATAGAAACCAGCTGTTTTGAAGTTGAGGAATCTTTACTTACCGGAGAGTCGGCTCCGGTATGTAAACAGAACGGGATCTGTCAAAACGGGTATCAGGGAGTTACCGGGCAGAACAATATGGTCTTCATGGGGTCTTTAGTAACCAGAGGCCGGGCCAAGGCTGTAGTGGTAGCCACCGGACGTTCGACAGAAATGGGCAAGATAGCCTCATTGCTGGAAAATGTGGAGGCGGAAACCACCCCTCTTCAGAAACAGCTTAACAAACTGAGCCGTGATCTGTCGCTGGCCTGTATCGGTGTATGCGGTATGGTTACCCTTGGAGGAATAGCAAGAGGGAGGCCGCTTTACGATATGCTGAGAATCGGTGTAAGCCTGGCGGTGGGGGCGATTCCGGAGGGGTTGCCGGCAATAGTGACTATCGCCATGGCCTTTGGGGTCCAGCGGATGGTTAAGCGCAACGCTATCGTAAAAAGATTGCCCTCTGTCGAAACCCTTGCTTATGCCACGGTTATCTGTTCAGACAAGACGGGTACCCTGACTACTAACGAGATGACGGTGACCTCTGTCTACACCGGACGTTATTTTTATGAAGTAGACGGTACAGGGTTTTTGCCTTACGGTTCTTTCTGGCAGGAGGGGAAGAAAGTAAACCCGTGTGAAAGCGAGGCGTTAGGAAGAACCCTTGTGGGCTGTGTATTGTGTAATAACGCCGGCCTGTACCAGAATAGCGCCGTTAATTCGTGGGAGATCCAGGGGGATCCGACGGAGGGGGCGATGCTGGTTGCGGCGGCCAAGGCTGGTATTTATCAAAACAGGCTGCGCTGCCGCCGGATTCAGGAAGTCCCCTTTGATCCGCTAAAACGATTGATGGCCGTAGTAGTGGAAAAAGAAGATCAAGAGAGGCTGGTTTTTGTAAAAGGCGCTCCCGATGAGTTGCTGCTGCTGTGCGGCAGCGCCTGTTCCGGAGAGTCGGAATTGTTTCTTGACCTTAAGCAGAGAAATGAAATAGCAATAGCCAATGAGAAAATGACCCGGGACGCTCTGCGCGTGGTGGCTGTCGCCTTCAAATATTTAGTGAAAAAAGATACGCCTTATGATGAAGATGAGTTGTTCCGGGAACTTACTTTTGCAGGGCTGCTGGGGATGATTGATCCACCGCGGCCGGAAGTGCAGGATGCGGTAGCTAAATGTCAACAGGCGGGAATCAAAGTAAACATGATTACGGGTGACCATCGCAACACTGCTGTGGCTGTCGCAAAAAAGTTAGCCATTTTGAATGACGGAATGGTAATCAGCGGGAAAGAAATCGAGGAGATGAACGAAAGTCAACTGGCAGAGCAGATTGATCGGATTGACGTAATCTATCGCGCTTCCCCGCTTCAGAAGCTCAAAGTCGTGAGGGCGTTTAAGAAAAAAGGTTATGTAGTAATTATGACCGGCGACGGGGTAAATGACGCCCCGGCGGTTAAAGAAGCGGATATTGGAATAGCAATGGGGAAGACGGGTACTGACGTTACCCGTGAGGCATCCTGCATCACCCTGACGGATGACTCTTTTGCCACAATTGTCGCGGCTGTTGAAGAGGGCAGGGCTATCAAATCCAATATCCGGAAATTTATACGCTACGTGCTGGCCGGCAACCTGGGTGAAATTGCGGCTGTTTCTTCCGCCGCCCTGTTGAATCTGCCGATACCTTTGGAACCGGGACATATCCTGTGGATTAATCTGGTCACCGAGGGAATACCAGCTCTGGCGCTGGGAATGGAACCGCCGAATCCCAAAGGGATGAATTTTCCTCCCAGCCAGCCGGACGGGAGCATATTTGGCGAAGGCCTGGGGCGGAAGATTATTACCCGGGGTCTGGGGATCGGGACAACTACCCTGGGGTTGTTTACCGGCGTTTACCTGCTCAATCCCGGCAATCTGCCAAAAGCAAAAACCATAGCTTTCGCCAACCTGGTGGCCAGCCAGATGTTCCATGTTTTTGACTGCCGTTCGAGGAATAAAAATACTGAGGATATAGGATTGGAATATAATAGATACCTGCCGCCGGCAGTTGCCATATCCAGCGGTTTATTACTGGGAGCAATCTACTTTCCGGGGTTAAGAACGATTCTCAGGACATATCCGCTGGGTATCCTTGATTGGGGCGCTATTCTTTTATCATCGGGATTCCTCGGCCGGCTTTAATCCAACTATGCGCGAATTAAATAAATCCCTTTAACCTTGTTTTAACAAAGTATTAACATAAACAGTACCGTAACTTAAACAAAACTTAAAGATTTTACATTATAACTTTAACATGGAAGTTATTGAAAGCTATGCCCTCCCAAAGCCAAAAGCGGCGCCTTTTAATAGTTTTTATCTTCAAACTCTATAATTAAATGATAGAAAAAACCTTTTTCCCATCAATGATAGGTACTAATAGAAATGGAGGTGGAAAAAGGTCTTCAAAAAAAGAAGATATCAAAGGTAGCAGAAAAGTGAATATGGGTGTCAAAGAATACGCTTTCGAAAATCTGAGTGATTGTATCGAAGATAGGAGGAGAATATGAGATTACCAAGAAAAATTTTACCAATTTTGCTGATACTCGGTATGCTCGTAAGCAGCTTTGTTGAGCCGCTTCCTATTGTAGCTGCTGAAAATAACAGTACGGAAAATGAAGCGATATATACCACGGCCGAAGCTACTGTGGAGGCTGCTGTTTATGAGGCTGCTGTTTATGAGGCTGCTGCACTTACTTTTGCGCCTGGTCAAAATGCTACGGAATTGAATTTCGCCTGGTATTCCAACGTATTAGCGGCCGCCAGCGCAGTACAGGTTGCTGAAAAAAGCGCAATGATTGGTGATGAATTTCCGGTTGATGCGGCTACTACGTTTACAGGTACTGTTTCACCTGCGGTATCAGGTTGTTACTCCAACAAAGTAATTGTTACCGGTTTAGCGCAATCCACAAAATATATTTACCGTGTAGGTGACGGCAGTGAGGAAAACTGGAGTCCTGTCTATGAATTTACCACCAATGGAACTGACTCCTTTAGCTGTTTGGTAGTTGGTGATGTGCAGATTGGCGCAGGAAACACCAGTACCGATATCCTCGGTTGGCGGAATACGATGACAAAGGCTGTGGGGCAATTCCCGGAAGCCAGTTTTCTCTTATCTCTTGGTGACCAGGTAGAAACCAGCAGTAATGAAAACGAATATACCGGTTTCTTCTCTCCGACGGAACTTAGAAACTTGCCGGTTGCGCCATTGCTGGGTAATCATGACAATGGTTCCGCCAATTATGGATACCATTTCAATCTTCCCAATCTTTCTACAGAGTATGGAATTACCCATCCGGGCAGCAGTGATTACTACTTTACTTACGGGAATGCTTTGTTTATGGTATTAAACTCCAATAATACAAGTTGTGCAAGTCATGAAGCCTTTATTCAAGAAACTGTTGAAGAAAATCCGGATGCTGTTTGGAAAGTGGTTATGTTCCACCATGATATTTATGGTTCAGCCAGCCATTCCTTAGAGTCAGGCATTATTGCTTTAAGACAGGGCTTATATCCGGTATTTGATAAATATAATATTAACCTGGTTTTAAACGGACATGACCACAGCTATACAAGAACTTACATGATGTATGGCGACCAGCCGCTTCCGGGGCAGAATGTGATAGGTACGCTCATTATGACTTTAAACAGCGCAAGCGGAAGTAAATATTACAATCTCCAACCTACACCGGAAACTTATGCAGCTGTCAGAGATCAGATTAAGGTACCAACATTCTCTAAAATTGATGTTACCCCCGATACTTTGACTATTTCAACTTATAGAACTGATACGATGGCAATGACCGATACCTATACGATTGGTAAACAAGCTCAGGAATCTTTGGATCTCGCCCAGGTAACAATGACAGCAGACAGCAATACGCTGGATTCGGAAAATCCTGCCGCCAGTGTTGCCCTCAATGTAGCAGCTGAAGACAGTGAGGGAACTGCGGTAGGTCTTTCGGGCGCTTATATCCTGTATCAAACAGACGCTCCTGACATTGTTACAATTGAAAAGGACGGTACTGACGGGACTATTGGCCATGTTACCATAAAAAATGCACCTGCTATGAATGAAACTGTTAATGTTTGGGCTAAAGTGTTTGATGGCAACGGTTTTGTAGAAAGCAACGAAGTAGAGATTCAGGTAACGGTTCCATATGGGTTGGCAGGGGTTAGCCTGTCAGCAGACAGAGATAGTATTTCGGCAACTTCTCCTGTGATTCAGCTTAGCGTAACCGGGATAGACACTTTGGGCGCCGCTATGGATATTTCTTCTGCTACAATCGTATACAATACAGATAAAGCTGATATCCTGGCTGTTTCTGAAGACGGCGTAGTAACAGTCCAAAATAGTCCTGAGCGTAATAAAATTGTGAAAATTACCGCTGAAGCAACTGTCGATAAAAAAACAATTACCAGTAATGAAGTGTCTATTACCGTTATGAAAGCGGGCGCTGGGTCTCAGATCGCAGCACCCGTCAAAAATGCCCTGGATGATATGGAAGAGTGGGCGGACGGAAGCCTGGATTTAGATAGTTCCGACCTGGAAATCACCTGGGAAAAACCTACCAAAGAAGACGTAAAAAATCAATTGATTGGAATACGTTTTGCCGGTCTGGAGATTCCGCAAGGGGCAACCATCACAGATGCTTACATTCAGTTTTCTGTAGACGAGCCCGATAAGAGTTTTAATCCGTTCAATGTAGATATTTATGCTGAAGATGTAGCGGATTCGGCTGCATTTGAAAATGTTAACGGATTTGTTTCCGGAAAATTTGCCAATAAAACAGCTGCTTCCGTAAAGTGGAAAGATATTCCGATGTGGACGGTTGAGCATGAAGCAGATTCAGCCCAGCAAACCCCGAACCTGGCTTCTTTGGTTCAGGAAATCGTAAACAAAGACGGCTGGAATAAAGGAAATGCGATCAGTTTCCTGTTCAGCGGCATCGGTAACAGAACCGCAGAATCCTTTGAAGGAGCAGGAGACAATGTAGATCAGATTCCAACATTACATGTTATTTATACAGTTGAAGAGTTTGACATCCCGGCAAAGGATGAATCAGTGCCAAAGAACGTCATCCTGCTTATCGGCGACGGTATGGGCTTCGAGCATGTGGAAGCCGCCCGGGACGCGGCTGGCGGGAATTTGAGCATGGACAAAGTAAACGATGCCGCAGGGCAAATGACAACTCATTCCGCCAATGCGGATATAACCGATTCATCTTCAGCGGCTACAGCCATGGCTGCGGGTTATAAAATCAACAACAACGTGCTTGGCCTGCTGCCGGACGGTACTTCTGTGCCGACAATCCTGGAATTGGCCGAAGATAAGGGGCTGGCCACCGGCCTGGTAACCACCGTCCAGATCGCCCACGCTACCCCGGCCGGGTTCGCCAGCCACGTGCCTCACCGCAACCAGTTCAACAAGATTGCCGCACAGTATTTTGATAACTTTGCCGCTAAGGGAAATCCTATCGAAGCGCTCATGGGCGGCGGTCAGGAAAACTTTGACAACCGGGCCGCTTATTACGACAGAACAGGCAAAAAGTATGACGATGCCAACGACACCAGGGACTTGCTCGGTGAGTTCACCGCCCAAGGCTACCAGTATGCAGGCAATGCCGGCGCCCTTGGCAGTGTGAGCGCGGCGGCATGCGATAAGTTGCTGGGACTGTTCCATCCCAATAACGGCCTGGCTCAGGAAGTCGACCGCCCGGAAGGCTGCACTGAGCCGCACCTGGTTGACATGACCGGCAAAGCCCTGGAAATCCTGGCTAATGACAGTGACGGCTTTTTTATTATGGTTGAAGGCGGCCAGATTGACTGGGCCAGCCACGCCAATGATTTTGACAATAACATAGGCGAAACCCTGGCCTTTGATGACGCTGTTGAAGCTGCCCTGGAATTTCAGGCGGTCCATCCCGACACACTGATTATTGTCACCGCCGACCACGAGTGTGGCGGACTTACCTACAACGGACCGGATGATTACTCCTGGAGCAGCATAGATCACACCGCCGCCATGGTGCCGGTTATGGCCGAAGGACCCGGAGCGGAGCTGTTCAACGGAACCATTGACAACACTGACATTGCACGCAAAATCGCCCAGCTTTTAAGCCTGGACAAGCCCCTGACGCTGCAGTACTCCGGCGCTGTTGCGGGAGTGCCCACCGAATTTACCGCTACTTCCATGGGCCTGGCCGTGGATGACGCCAAGATTGCGGTCAAAAAAGGCATAAACAACACCCTGGCCACCCTGACCACCAACAGCAGCGGCAAGGCGAGCTATACCTTTAAGGACGCCGGGGACTACAGCGTATATGTTTCAAAGGACGGCTATTCAGACAGCGACCTGATTCCCCTGAATATTGGCGTCGCTGCCGCCGGCGCCACGATCAGCAATCTGTCCGTGCTGGATGGAAACCAGAACCCGGTTAATGGCGCACTAACCCACGGAAAACAATACTACCTTAAATGGACGGGCAGGAAAAACTCTGACGGCAATCTGTCCGGAATGGCGATTGTCGAGGCTCTATACGGCTCCCAGCCCGTTTTTCTTAATGCAGCCAATCTGCAGGTGGCCGGCGGCCAGGATACCGGGTATTCCGTCCTTTTTCAGCCTGCCAGCAGCGGAAATTATACTTTAAAGGGACTGTACTGGAACGGATGGTCTAACAATGCAGCCTGGCAATCCCTGGCCGATCCTGTTGAGTCTTCGATAACCGTTAACTAGTACTACAGCGATGGATCGATTGATTGTTCTTTGACAACATCCTTTTTATTCCATATCTGGATGGCGGAAAAAAGAAAATTCCTATGGTATCAAGTTGACAATATCTTTTTTAAATATTTTAGAGAAGGAAAGAAGCTGTTTTTGACCTCCGGCAGCACGTGGACCAGGAAGGGGAAGTGAGCTCATGGCGCTCCAAGGGTTTGCCGTGGAGGCAGCAGAAATTTTTGCTCCCCTGGAAACGTAAAAGGCCGGAGAA